>JBCBSN010000167.1:0-10071 GCA_039819225.1 Bacteroidota bacterium
ATAGAATTAACCTTAAGTTAACTTTGCCAATGGAGGAAACAATATCCACCATTGTTAAACATTTTTGTGTTTATAAGTTACTGAAAAGTGTTGATAACCTAAATAAACGGGAAGACAATTTCATACACTTATTCTAGAGGAAGCAAAATAGGATGTTAGCCGTTAAAAACGCCCATTTCCGCATATTTTTCCATACGCAATTTCACCAATTCCTTTGGTGATAACTTTTCCAGTTCCTGAAAATGGGAAACGATTTTATTCTTGACGATTTCAAATGTCTTTTCCCGGTTACTATGTGCTCCGCCAGCTGGTTCACGAACAATTTCATCTATAAGTTTCATACGTTTCATATCCGTGGCTGTCAGTTTTAAAGCCTCCGCGGCCTGTTCCTTATATTCCCAACTACGCCAAAGAATGGAGGAACAGGATTCCGGGGAAATCACGGAATACCAGGTGTTCTCCAACATGAGTACGCGGTCCCCTACCCCAATGCCCAAAGCACCACCCGAGGCCCCTTCACCGATAATTACCACGATTATGGGAACTTTGAGCCTTGTCATTTCCAAGATATTACGGGCAATGGCCTCGCCCTGACCCCGTTTCTCTGCTTCTATTCCAGGATAGGCCCCAGGGGTGTCTATCAAACAGACTACGGGCAATCCAAATTTTTCCGCAGATCGCATTAAACGTAACGCTTTTCTATATCCCTCCGGATTGGCCATACCAAAATTCCGATATTGTCGGGTCTTTGTATTATATCCCTTTTGTTGACCAATGAACATGAAGCTCTGATCCCCTATTTTACCAAGGCCACCGATCATGGCCTTATCGTCCTTTACATTGCGATCCCCGTGCAATTCTAAAAAAGTATCTCCGCAAATAGCTTGGATATAATCCAAAGTATAGGGCCTATTGGGGTGGCGGGACAACTGTACACGCTGCCAGGCTGTAAGGTTCTTGTAGATTTCCTTACGGGTGTCCACTAGTTTTTTTTCGATCTGTTTGCAGGTCTCGCTGACATCCACATCGCTTTCCTCCCCTATAATCAGGCACTTGTCCAGCTGTTCCTCAAGTTCCTTTATGGGCAGTTCAAAATCCAAATATTCCATGTTCCCGTTTTGCTACTAATTGGTGAAGCAAATATAGAGAACTCGTTTAAAAAACTATGGGCAAGAGTGTGTTTTCATTTTTGGGGAATGCACCCGTCCTCAGCTTTTATCCTTTTAAAACTATAGCTATTTTGGGCCTGTTTAAGTTTATCCTTCGGTTTTGTTAGGGTTCCCTTTTTCGCTACGACCGCTTCAACCGGCACCTCTTTAAAGGCCAAATTATTGACCTTTAAATTCAGCCCTGTTACAAAAATGCGCATTCTGGTAACGCCAAACTTCACTTTTGAGGCCTCGATCAGCAAAAAATGGCCTATAGCAATTCCGATGGCGATCGGAACCAAAAAAAATTTAAACAGACTTTTATCTTTTTGCCTTTTGTAGGAGATAGATAGCCAAAATACCAAAAAGTAGGTTGGGGATAACCACCGCCAAAAGCGGGGAAAATCCGGATTGTTCCGCCATGGTACCGAAAACCCTATCAAAAAAGATGTAGATAAAGGCAACTCCGATGCCAAAAGCCAGGTTAACCCCCATACCCCCCCTACGCTTTACCGAAGAAACAGCGACTGCGATAAGGGTAAGGATAAAAGCACTAAGGGGCATGGCCCATCTTTTATATTTTACCAGAATATACGCATTGATATTGGAGGCCCCTTTGCGTTTTTGGTCTTTTATAAACTTGTTCAGTTCCGCCAAATTCTTGGTCTCGGCCACATAGGATACTGGGGTAAGGTCATCGATCTTAAAGGTGAAAAGGGTGTCCAATCTGCGCTTGGTCTCTACAATAGCTGTATCTCCCAGAATCTTTCTTTTTTTATAGGAGGTAAGCCTATAGAGACTGTCTATCCACCGGATATTGGCCGCGGAAATCTTAAATTCCAGTTCGTTTTCATCATTAAATCTTTCAAAGGTGAAATTGTAACCGATCTTCCGTGCAGGCACAAAACTGCTTACATAGATAAAATCGTTCTCATTTAGTTGATTAAAGATGTTATTGGTCTCCTGAACCTGTTTCCCCTTTTTTAAATATTTGAACTTAAACTCATTAAACCCTTGACTGGCCTTGGGTACTATGAACATTCCCATGACCAGCATTAGAACCGCAATTATACCCGCACCGATCAAATAGGGACGAAGAAAACGGGCATACGAGACCCCGGAGCTAAGGATTGCCACAATTTCCGTATTACTGGCCAGTTTTGACGTAAAAAAGATAATAGATAGGAATAGGAATATCGGAAACAAAAGGCTCCCTACATAAATGGTAAAATTGAGATAGTACATTAAAATCTCATCCAGGGGAGCCTCATTGTCAATCATCTTACCGATCTGTTCCGCCAAATTCGCCAAAATCCCGATTGGGATGAACAGCAGCAACATCACCACAAAAGTAAGGATATAGCGCTTTAAGATGTACTTGTCTATAATGGCCACTCTTATAACCTTTTATCCATTTGTCGTACCATAACGTTTTTCCAGTCCAAAAAATTCCCTTCCAAAATTCGTTTTCTGGCCTCGCGTACCAACCAAAGGTAAAATCCCAGGTTGTGTATCGTAGCAATTTGCTTGCCCAGATATTCATTGGCGGCGAACAGGTGCCTCAAATACGCCTTGGAATACTCCCGATCCACAAAGGTAACGCCCATTTCGTCCAGGGGCGAAAAATCGTCTTCCCATTTTTTGTTCTTTATATTGATGCTCCCATGGGCCGTAAACAGCATGCCGTTCCTGGCGTTTCGGGTAGGCATTACACAATCGAACATATCTACGCCCAGGGCAATATTCTCCAAAATATTGATCGGGGTGCCCACCCCCATTAGGTACCTTGGTTTGTTTTTGGGAAGGATACCGCACACCACTTCCGTCATAGCATACATTTCTTCGGCGGGCTCGCCCACGGACAGCCCACCAATAGCATTTCCGAAAGCATCCGCATTGGCGATATATTCCGCGGACCGCTTCCGCAAGTCCTTGTATACGGAGCCCTGAACTATAGGAAAAAAGGCCTGTTCATATCCGTATTCCAGTGGAGTCCTTTCCAGATGGGCCATACAGCGGTCCAGCCATCTATGGGTCATTTTCATGGAACGCTCCGCATAGCTATAATCACAGGGGTACGGGGTACACTCGTCAAAGGCCATGATGATATCCGCACCTATAACCCTCTGTATCTCCATTACACTTTCCGGGGTAAAGGTGTGTAAAGATCCATCGATATGGGATTTGAACTTTACGCCTTCCTCTTTGATCTTTCGGTTGGCGGATAAGGAATACACCTGATAGCCCCCACTATCCGTTAAGATACTCCTGTCCCATCCCATAAACTTATGGAGGCCGCCCGCCTCCCTGAGGATATGGGTCTTTGGCCGCAGAAAAAGATGGTAGGTGTTCCCAAGGATAATATCCGGATCTATATCCTCCCGCAACTCTCGCTGATGTACCCCTTTCACCGAGGCTACGGTTCCCACCGGCATAAAGATTGGGGTTTCTATAGTGCCGTGATCGGTGACCATGGTGCCCGCACGGGCTTTGCTTTTTGGATCCGTATGATGAAGGGTGAATTGCAAATCATGAATTCTGAGGGCAAATATACATGAATCAAAGATGGGTAATCCGTTAAGGGGATATTAAAATGGAGGTGAGATGCTAGATGTTGGATGTTGGATGTTGGATGTTGGATGATACGAAATACGAAATTAGAACATAAGGAATATGTGTTATTCGTTATTCGTTATTGGTCAGGCATTTGTGGTCAATGGTTCAAGGTATAAAGGAGTTAAGGGTTAAAAGTTAATGAGTTAAAGGTAAAATACAAACGCAAGTGCAAGTTCAGGTTCTAAATGA
Source organism: Bacteroidota bacterium (assembly GCA_039819225.1). Taxonomy (GTDB): domain Bacteria; phylum Bacteroidota; class Bacteroidia; order Flavobacteriales; family Flavobacteriaceae; genus Ulvibacterium. Next base: position 3,954 of record JBCBSN010000167.1, read on the forward strand.
CAGAAGACCGAAGAGGAGTCTATGAGAGAGTATTTCCTCATTTTCAAATTTCCAAATTACAAACTGCTTCTGGCCACTGCCTACTAAACCCATACAAATCTTACGCCCCATATCTCAAGTCCAACACCGCATCCCCCACATCCCAAAAACACGTGGATAAAATATCAATATACCCCTTGGATACCCAAAAGAATGAATATATTTGAGAGGTCATTAAAAACAATCAATTATGCCAGAATTAAAGGAATTGGAGGATATCGTTGTCCAGACAAGACGGGACATCCTTCGTATGGTACACAAGGTAAATTCCGGCCATCCGGGAGGTTCTCTGGGTTGTACAGAATTTTTTGTTTCGCTATATCACGAAATCATGGATCTCAAGGAAGGATTTGATATGAACGGCAAGGATGAAGACCTTTTCTTTTTGTCCAACGGTCATATTTCTCCCGTTTTTTATAGTGTGTTGGCCCGCAAGGGCTATTTTCCTTTGGAAGAATTGGGTACATTTCGCCTCATTGATTCCCGTTTGCAGGGACATCCCACCACGCATGAAGGACTTCCCGGGGTACGGGTGGCTTCCGGATCATTGGGACAGGGCATGTCCGTGGCCATCGGTGCCGCATTGGCCAAAAAACTGAATGGGGACAATCATTTGATTTATAGTTTACATGGCGATGGGGAGCTTCAGGAAGGTCAAAATTGGGAAGCGATCATGTACGCCGCCGGGAACCAGGTAGACAATCTTATTGCGACCATTGATCGCAATGGGCAACAGATCGATGGACCTACTAAGGAAGTACTTCCGCTAGGAAACCTTTCCGAAAAATTTGTGGCATTTGGTTGGGACGTTCTGGAAATAGCGGATGGAAATAATCTGGAATTGGTGATAGCGGGACTCCAGGAGGCCAAGACCAGAACGGGCAAAGGAAGACCTGTCTGTATTATTATGAATACGGTTATGGGCAACGGTGTGGATTTTATGATGCATACCCATGCCTGGCATGGTAAAGCACCTAACGACGAGCAATTAGAAACCGCCCTGGCCCAAAATCCGGAGACCTTAGGGGATTATTAAAAGGCCTCTGGCCTTAAAAAAACAGATTCCCGCTTGCGCGGGAATGAAGAAAAAACGGAAACGTAGATGAAAAAATACATAGACCAAGGAAAAAAGGATACACGAAGCGGCTACGGTGCCGGAATGACCGAATTGGGAAGGACCCATCCCAATGTGGTAGCCTTATGCGCCGATTTGGTGGGCTCCTTAAAAATCCAGGATTTTATTAACGAAAATCCCGAACGTTTTTTTCAAATAGGGATAGCGGAGGCCAATATGATGGGCATTGCAGCAGGGCTTACCATTGGTGGTAAAATCCCTTTTGCCAGTACCTTTGCCAACTTCGCAACCGGGCGGGTCTATGACCAAATACGGCAGTCCATCGCCTACTCCGATAAGAATGTAAAAATCTGTGCGTCCCATGCCGGGATTACTTTGGGAGAGGACGGGGCCACCCACCAGATTTTGGAGGATATCGGGTTAATGAAGATGCTTCCGGGAATGACCGTTATCAACCCTTGTGATTATAACCAGACTAAGGCTGCTACCTTGGCCGTGGCCGACCATCATGGTCCTGTATATTTAAGGTTTGGAAGACCCAAAGTGGCCAATTTTACTCCGGCAGATCAAACTTTTGAAATCGGAAAGGCCTTGGTATTGGAGGAAGGTACCGATGTTACCGTTGCCGCCACGGGCCATTTGGTATGGCAAGCCCTTTTGGCCGCGGAAAATTTGGAGAACCAAGGCATCTCCGTGGAGATCATCAACATACATACCATTAAACCTCTGGACGAGAAAGCCCTGTTAAAGTCCGTTAAAAAAACGGGGGCGATTATTTCAGCGGAAGAGCATAATTATCTAGGAGGTCTTGGCGAGAGTATTGCAAGAACCTTGGCACAGCACCATCCTGCGCCCCAGGAATTCGTTGCCACACAAGATACCTTTGGCGAAAGTGGTACCCCGGAACTGCTTATGGAAAAGTATGGCCTAAACAATAAAGCCATAGAGCAGGCCGTTTTTAAAGTATTGAAAAGAAAGTGATGTGGTATCGTTTTTGATACCACTTGAAGTAGGTATTAAAAACGAGAACGCTTTATGAAGAGAACACTAGTATTAGCAGTTTTTGCATTGGTGTGCACGGCTGCATCCGCACAATCAGGCCCTGGTTTCGGTATCAAGGGAGGACTTAACTACGGAGGTAACGGCGACTATTTTGATTCGGTCGCGGATGCCTTTGAAAACCCGGACAGCAACGTTGGCTACCACATCGGAGTTTTTGCCAAAACCGGAAACCGGCTTTATCTGCGCCCGGAACTTGTATATACCCGAATTACCTCAGGGTATGACAATGGCGATTTTAAAATGAGCAAGTTGGATGCCCCGGTTTTATTGGGAGCCAAGATTATTGGCCCATTGAACGTTTTTGCCGGGCCCGCCTTCCAATATATCTTGGATACCGACTTTGAAGGACTTACCCTAGGGGACGTGGAGAACGACTTTTCCGTAGGTCTCCACATAGGCGTTGGAGTAAACCTGGGCAAACTGGGCCTGGACCTAAGGTATGAGCGTGGCTTTAGCGATAATGAAGTTTCCATTATTAGGGCCAATAACCTGGGTAATGGCGACCGTTTGGATACCCGTCCCGAACAGCTTATTTTAAGTCTTTCATTGAAGTTGTAGAGCGAACACACGAATGGACACAAAACAAAAAGCCCGGAACATAGAGCTCCGGGTTTTTCCATTTAATTCAATTATCGGAATCTAGGTAATCCGGTGTGCCATCCTCATCTTCATCGGGCAAGACCAAATTTCCATCATCATCAAAATCAATTTCATCCCGTGTTGGGATACCATCGTTATCATCGTCAATATCCAGTGCATCTGGAATGTTATCTTCATCCGAATCATCGTTGATCAAATCCCCATCGTTATCCAAATCCTCTAAAAAAGAAGGAACACCATCTCTATCGTGATCCGTGTTATCGTTGATTACAAATGCGTCCATTTTAAAAATAAGAGGGCTATATGCCGGAATATTGGTCCTAATCACATTGAAATATCCCAAACCTGAAGGAAAAAAAACGGCACCTATCCCATAGTCTTGCACGTCATAGGTTCCATCGGGGTTCACCATAATATCGCTACCTCCCTTGATATCCAGAGCCCCCAAGACAAAACCTTCTATCAAACCCCCGGGTTGAAATACCAAATCAAACCATGTTGGGGAAATTGAACGATTTTGAAAAACAGTGCCGTCCAAACGTTGCCCCTCAATCCTAAGAAAGGTAGAATCAGCAAAAGTCGGGAGCGCTCCACCTCCTTCACGAACGGCAAGGTAATATATTGTATGAGGAATATCGTTTTCTTCAGGAAGATCGCCAAAGGCATCAGAGGAGACCAGAATTACAGAATCCCTAATGTCTTCCATTAGAGGGTTTTTGTCGGCATTTTCCCCAGCTATGGTATCAAACCGTACCTGAAAATCAAAACCTTCTGGGGGATTCTGAAACTCCTCGTAATTGTAAAAATGTGTCCTAAAGTACTCCTGCAATTCCAGATCATTCTCGGCTGCAACTTCGGCCATGGGACGAGGAGGAACAACTTCTAAATCCGTACCATTATCATCGTTATTACATGACGCTAAAAGTACTGCCAAACAAAGGAATGCTAATTGTTCAATTTTTTGCATTATTTGAGTATAAGGTCGGCAAGATACAATTTTCCCGTATTTTTGCCGGACGCCTTAACAAACAATTTGGATGGGCATGCGCATAGACAAATATCTTTGGAGTACCCGTTATTTTAAGACGCGAAGCCTGGCCACCACTGCCTGTAAAAAAGGACAGGTACAGGTTAACGGGCAAACCGTAAAACCTTCAAGGGAGGTATATCCCACGGACAGGATTACGGTGCGCAAAAACCAGATTCGCTATCAATTGCAGGTTTTAGATCTACCTCCAAGTCGCGTTGGCGCCAAATTGGTGGATATATACCGAAAGGACACCACGCCCGCTGAGGCCTTTGAGCATACCCAACTCCTACACTATTCCAAGACCTATTACCGTAAAAAAGGTACAGGGCGACCCACTAAAAAAGATAGAAGGGATATTGAAGGGTATTTGGACGATTCGGAGGAGTAATCTTGGTAGACGTAGGACGTAGGACGTAGGACAAAAATTCAAGTTCAAGTATCAAGTCCACGTTCAAAAACCAGGTATTGATATAAACACCACCGGAAACCTTAAACCCGAGACTGATAACTAAATACGGCTACTGCCCACCGGATACCCGATACTGCCCGCCGAATACTTTGCCTTGAACCCTACACCCGAATGCTCTACTTTAGCTATCTTTAACATCAAAATCCAACCCCTATGGAAAACCAAATTCTGTCCCACAAGCAAATCCAGCATAAAATTCGGCGTATAGCCTATCAGATCTACGAGGCCAATGTGGAGGAATCCGAAATCATCATTGCCGGGATAGAGGGTGGAGGATTGGATTTTGCACGTAAAATAGGAAGCATCCTCAAAAAGATAACCTCGGCCACAGTTATCCTATGCAAAGTACAAATGGACAAAAAAAACCCTTTAGAAAGTGGTGTTCGGACGTCTATTCCGGAGAGCAATTATGCCAATAAATCCGTGGTACTTATCGATGACGTACTGAATTCCGGTACCACCTTGATCTATGGCGTCCAGCACTTTTTAAGAACCCCGTTAAAACAGCTGAAAACTGCAGTCTTGGTAAACCGTAATCACAAAAAATACCCGGTAAAGGCCGATTTTAAGGGGATTTCCCTTTCTACTTCACTACAGGAACATGTACATGTGCGATTCCAGACCAAGAACGATCGGGTGTATCTGGATTAGAAGTTAGATTAAAGACGGAAGTAGGATACGCGATGTGCGATGACGGAAGACAGTAGGGTCTGAATTCAGAATTCAGAATTCAGAATTTGAACATAAAAAGGAAAAACTATAGGCTTTGGATGAGAGACTGTATTTCCGAAACAATTTCTTCAGGGGTTTTTCCATCACACGCTACAACATAACGTGCCTTCTGATAAAAAAAACTGCGCTCGAACAAATGTTTCCCAATAAATTCATGTAATTCTTGATCTGGAATTCTGGCGATTAATGGGCGCCCTTCTTTTTCAGGGGCCAAGCGCTGTACCAGTTTATCTAGGGACACTTTAAGATAAACTACATTTGGGGTGGCCCTTAGCATGGTTTCCATATTACGCCCATAAACCGGAGTGCCTCCCCCTGTGGAGAATACAAGGTCCTTTTCCAGCGCCAATACTTCTTTTAAGTATTCCTCCTCCTTTTTCCGGAAATAAATTTCACCCCTCTGTTCAAAAACTTCGGGAATAGAAATCCCTTCGGCCCTTTCCATATAGGTATCCAGATCCAAGAATTCACAGGCTAAGGTATTGGCCAAAAGGTATCCTATGGTGGATTTGCCACTTCCCATATACCCCAGAAGTACGATTTTCATCCCTATTTTAATTTTGTACAAAAATGAAGCATTTTTAAAGGAAATCAAAAGAATAGCAGGTTGGCCACATCAACTACCGAAGTTCCTGCCCCAGTTAAAAATCATGATAGCGACCCCACGCACATTTAAGGAATCCAAATTTTTAAAATAAAGTTTTATAACTAAATTAATGATCTTATATTTGCACCCTCTTTGACGGTACCTAGAAATCTTGTTCAAGGCCGTATTTATGATGAACCGACCTGGTAGCTCAGTTGGTAGAGCATCTCCCTTTTAAGGAGAGGGTCCTGGGTTCGAGCCCCAGCCAGGTCACGAAGTGATATGGAATCCTGACGATACGGTCAGGATTTTTTGTTGACAAAAACGGGGCGAGAAGTTTACACTGAGCGGTTTGAACCATGTAAAAACCGGCCGAAGTGAGCCCCAGCCAGGTCACGAAGTGATATGGAATCCTGACGATACGGTCAGGATTTTTTGTTGACAAAACCGGGGCGAGAAGTTTACACTGAGCGGTTTGAACCATGTAAAAACCGGCCGAAGTGAGCCCCAGCCAGGTCACGAAGT
>JBCBSN010000168.1:0-9996 GCA_039819225.1 Bacteroidota bacterium
GGGCGATTTTAGGGCGGACCTTATCAACGGCGACATTGATATCGCCGAATATGCCGGAAACCTTAACCTAAAAACGCCCTCGATGACCTCGGAGTTTAGATCACCATTAATGCTACTTACCTTGAACTCGGCATTTTTTGGGACATATAACATATAATTAAATTCGTAATCATAACATCCGGAATTGTAGTATCGCTTCTTTTTGTCCGGATTATTCTTGTTCCATTCCTCCTGAAACTTTCTAAAAACGGGTTCTGCCACCGAAACGATATCGATTCGATCGTCACTTTCATCGATTTCTAGCTCATACTGGTCAAGATATTTTCCATCCGTTGTGGTCAAATAGGCCTTGAAATAGACCGAGGATTTGGCCCATGTCTTCACTTCAATTTCGTTGGCAAACTTTACATCGAGCTCAATGAACCGATTATTATAATCCAGGTTTTTTTCGATGATTTTCTGGGCGTAGGCTTGCAGATTGATGAGGGCTACCGCCAAAGGGATTACCTTTTTCATGATGATCTTGTTTTTTGATTATTTCTTTCTTAAATAAATATTACCATTGGTGGTTTTTAGGTGGATACCGACACCACCGTTGTTGACGGCACCTAAGACTTTTTTGGAAAAAATGGCACGTAACCCGTCCTTTTCAGGAACTTGTAGTTCAAAATTGGTATAGATTTCACCATTTACGGTTCTTAGTTCAAAATCCGCGGGGGTGTCGCCAGGCATGGTAATGTCCAATTCTCCATTCGTGGAATAGATCGATATGGGCGATTCCTGACTTACCTTGTTAAAAGTAACGGCCACTCCCCCATTTAGGGAACTGGCGGTAACGGGACCGCTCACTTCAAGCACTTCGATCGAGCCGTTTAATTCGGCATTGGCCTCGATCTCTCCTAAAAATCCAGAAATCTCTATATCCCCTTGCCAATTGCTGCGTACGGAAATATTTTGGTCCGCGGGCAGATAGATTTCGGCGCGTTTGTTTTTTCGCAGATTGTGCACAATAAGATTATTGCCTTCTTGGATGACGTAAAATCCAACATCCGTATTGTCAGTTCCCCCCTGTCCTACAAGTTTTAGGCCCTTCGCCTTTTCGGATATCTTATTGGGCTCGTCTCTTTCTATTAGCAGTTCATTGCTATTGTGCGTCTTAACGACCAAATCTGCATTGGATTCTATTTTCACCCATTCAATGCCGTCCAAAGTTTTTGAATAACTGTTTTGCGCGTAAGCCCCTGGATATAACAAACAGGCTAAAAAGGTGATTTTTAGAAATTTCATAATTGTTCGTTTTTTGATGTTTATATTATGGAAGGTAATAGTGATTCAATTTGTTTTTTGACAAAGGGTTGGGTCTCCTGCCGCTTCAATAGCTCTTGTAAGGGTTTAACGGCCTTTTTTTCCTGTATTTGGACCAGGGTTTGGATAAGGGTTATCTGTATTCCGGGATTTTTTTCCATACCCAAGGCCTTTACAAACGCCTCTTTTACGGTTTCCGATGCCGTAAAGTTTGCCAGGGCTTCCACAGCCGTCAAACGAACGTTGGTATTTTCGTCGTACAACATTCTATCCGTTAAAGCCTTTATGACGGTTTCATCAGGGCTGTCCGTACCATGGACATAGGTGACCCCTTTGATGCGTTTACTGGCCGATTTGTTTTCCATTAAGGAAAGTACGGCCATTTGCCTCATTTCCAGTTTTTCCGCTGTCAAAGCTGCAATTGTATTGCTAGTTTGGGCTTCCGATTGGAACTTGCCTATAAGAAAGGATCCTACAAGTAGGGCAATGCTCGCGGCAATTCTAAGGGTTTGCCTAATCCATATGTTTTCTCTGGCCGTATTGGTATCATCCAATGCTATGGTCCGGGAAATAACCTTTTCTTCCTCAAGCTGTTCCAAGAATTTTTCCCGTAGAGAGGCCGGGGGTGCTACTGAGGCTTCGTTCTTCATAACACGGAAGAGCTCACGAAATTGGTCTAATGCTTGGGAACAATCCCCATTTTTTTCCAGGTAATCTTCTACCTCTTTTCGCACGGACGGTTCCAAAAGATTGTCCAGATAGTCCGGAAGCAAGTCCATGATATAGTCTTTTTGGTCTTTCATATATCTTCAAAATAAATTACCCTCAATTTCTGTAATGCTCTGTTCACTTTGGTCTTTACCGCACCTGGGGTGCTTTGTACGATTTCTGCGAGCTCCGCGTATTTTATTTCCTGAATCCTATTGAGGATTAACAGTTCGCGATCATCCGGTTTTAACCTATCCAATGCTTTTGTCAAATGGGAATATTCTTCTTTTTTTTCCTGCTGGCGGGCTGTTAAACCGTATTCCAAGGGTGTTAACTCCCCAAAGGTCTGTTGGTTTCTGCTCCAATGGGTTTTTAGGCTATTTCTGGCAATAGTAAAAAGCCATGAGACAAACTTTCCCTGTCTGTATGATTCCCGATACTTTATCAATTTATAGAAAACCTCCTGTGTAAGGTCCTCGCTAAGCATTTTGTCATTGCTCATCTTCAAAAGAAAATGATACACATGGGCATGATGTCTTTCGAACAAAATCCGAAGTAGGCCCACATTTCCTGCAGCGACCTTCGTCATCAGTTGTTCATCCGAGAGCTCTTTCACAAAACCAGTTTAAATCGGTGTTCACTGTTATATAGTCGAAAAATGGCAAAAGGTTACAGCCCGTAAAAAAAATAATTCTTGGTGGGGTGCATCAATAGGCCGTAAGAAGATAAAGGGCGGCGAATCTGGATAGGAATCGTCCTAATGGCCATGGGGAAGATGCGCCGCCAATGATTAGTGGCACCCGCAATTCTCATTGCCACAGTCGCTTTCCCTTGCTTTTTTGGAGGCAAAGAAGGATTTGGGCAACACAAATTTATAGGCCAGATATCCCACGGCAAGGGCCAGGATGGTAAATGCCAGTACAGGCTGAAGCCATGTCATTTTGCTAGGGTTATTTTAAGGTTTGATAGGCAACCAAAGCCACAAGATACGCAAAAGAACTCATAAACGCCAGTTGCAGCAAAGGCCATTTCCAGCTGTTGGTCTCGCGTTTTACTATGGCCAAGGTGCTCATACATTGCATGGCAAAGGCATAGAAGAGTAAAAGGGAAATGCCGGTGGCTAGATCGAAGAGAGGTTTTTTTGTACCTTCTTTAAGCTCTGCGGCCATCCTGTTCTTTATGGTTTCGTCCTCATCATTGCCTACACTATAAATGGTGGCCAAAGTGCCTACAAAGACTTCCCGCGCCGCAAAGGAAGTAAGCAGGGCTATACCTATTTTCCAATCATACCCCAATGGGCGTACCAAGGGTTCAATAGCCTTGCCCATATGCCCCATAAAGGAGTGTTCCAATTTATAACCGGCAATTTCCTGGTCAATGGCCCTGGTCCTTAAGTCCAGCGTCTTAAGTCTTAGGGAGTCTTGCATGGCCTTAATGCCCAAGCTGCGTTCCGTTTCGGTGATACTTACCGGGGTAGATCGCTTATAATCGTTCAACTTTCGTTCTATATAGGCATGGCTATAAGCGGAGAGGCCCTTTTCCTCTATGCGTTTACGGACGATGTCCTCCGCATTTTTAAACTCTTGGGAGATGCCATAAGATCCCAGGAACCAAAGCACTATGGAGATGGCCAGAATAATTTTTCCCGCTCCCAAAACAAAACTCTTGGTCTTTTCCCATACGGTGTAGCCTACGTTTTTCAGGAGCGGCATTTTATAATCAGGCATTTCTATCACAAAAAACGAACGCCCTTTGATCTTTAGGATCCGGTTTAGGATCATGGCGGAAATTAGGGCGGTGGCAAACCCGATAAGATAGAGTAACATTAGCGTTAATGCCTGGTAATTAAGGCCCAAAAAGCGTTTTTCCGGGATTACCAGGGCAATGATGATTAGATAAATGGGCAAGCGGGCGGAGCAGGTGGTAAAAGGGGTCACCAGGATGGTGATCAAACGCTCCTTCCAACTTTCGATATTCCGGGTGGCCATAATGGCGGGGATGGCACAGGCTGTTCCGGAAATAAGAGGAACCACGCTCTTGCCGCTTAGGCCCAAAGGGCGCATGATCCGATCCATTAAAAAAACCACGCGGCTCATATAACCGGACTCTTCCAGCAAGGCCAGAAAAAGGAACAAAAAGGCGATCTGCGGAATAAAGATGACAATACCGCCAATGCCTGCCAGGATACCCTCTGCGATAAGATCCGTTAAGATTCCGGGCGGCAATGTATGCTTTACCCAATCACTGGCCCTGGCAAAAAGCCCTTCGATGTAATCCTGGGGCGCACTGCTCCATTCAAAAATAGCCTGGAAAATGATCAATAGTATAAAGAAGAAAATAAGGTACCCAAAAACCTTATGGGTAAGGATCTTGTCCAAGGTGGCCCTAAATCCCTTGGCGGCCTCCATATCCTTTTTGTAGGTTTCTTTTAGGATATCATTGATAAACTTGTACCGAAGAATGGTTTCCTTTTGCTGCAGTCGTTTTAGTTCAGAGGCCGACTTTACCTTAAAAGAGGATATGTCTTTAATGTGCTTCTTTTCTACAGGCATAAAATTCACGTCCTGGGTAATCAACAGCCAAAGCTTATAGATGTCCTCTTGGGGAAATGCATTTTGAAGCTGCTTGAAATAATCCGGGGCAATAGGGGAAATATCGATATTGGGTGTTGAAGAAAGTTTGGCATAGTCGGCAATAAGGGCCTTTAAATGATCGATACCGGTACCCTTGCGACTGCTTACCAGGGCGATTTGGGTATCCAATTTTTCCTCCAAAAGGGGAATATTTATACTTATCCCTTTTCTGGACATCCTATCGGACATATTGATGACCAAAATCGTGGGAATCCGCAAGTCCTTGATCTGGGTAAACAGTAGAAGGTTGCGCTTCAGGTTCTCCACATCGGATACCACGATGGCAAGATCAGGGTGGTTTTCGTCCTTTTTGTTCAGGAGCAGTTCAACCGCTACGCTTTCATCAAAGGAGGTGGTGTTAAGGCTATAGGTTCCGGGAAGATCCAATATACGGGCCTTACCGCCGTTGGGCAATTTAAAGCTACCCATCTTTTTCTCCACGGTGATTCCCGGATAGTTGCCTACTTTTTGATGGAGTCCGGTAAGTTGGTTAAAGACCGATGTTTTTCCCGTATTGGGATTGCCGATGAGCGCCACATGTATGGGGTTGCTCATGGTCTTGGGAGCGCTTCAACAAGGTCCAATTCAATTTGAAGCGCCGTGGTACGCCTTATGGCGATATGTGATCCGTTTACGTTAATGTAAAGCGGATCTTTTAGGGGAGCGATTTGTACGAGTTCGATTTCATTGCCCGGCAAACATCCCAATTCCAGCAGTTTAATAGGAAGCACGCGTTCTACGGACTCTTTGATGATTCCTTTCTGTCCCTGTTTTAGATGTGCTACGGTAAAGGCCAAGCTTTATTTAGATTCATTTTAAGTAAGGACAAAAATAGGGTAAAATTCTGGAAAAAATCAAATTCCAAATTCCAAATCCCAAAGATAAAACTTAAACGGGCTCTAGGGAAACCGGTTCCATGTAAAAACGGATCATAATTTCTGGAGAACCTGCCCTTGGTTTTCCTATCCGGGATTTGTTTCTTGATTGAGATTTGAGATTTGTCATTTGGAATTCGTTTTCTGGTATTCCTTTTTTAAAATCCTTATATCTTTCATCAATTTTTCCATTTCCGTTTCTTGGGTACCATCATAAAATCCCCGTATACGCCTTTCCTTATCCACCAGGATAAAGTTTTCCGTATGGATCATATCAAAAGGACCTCCGTCCCCGTCCGTTTTTACGGCCAGGTAGGATTTTCGGGCCAGTTCATAGATCTGCTTTTTATCCCCGGTCACCAAGTTCCACTTTTCGGCGTCCACCCCTTTTTCCAAAGCGTATTTTTTAAGTTGGGGCACGGAGTCCATTTGGGGCGTTACCGAATGGGAAAGCAGCATCACCTCCTGGTCATCCTTGATCAGTTCCTGTAAATGGACCATGTTCTTGGTCATAATGGGGCAAATGGTGGGGCAGGTGGTAAAGAAGAAATCCGCTACATAAATTTTATCGGCATACTCGGTTTCCGTAACCGTCTTTCCGTTTTGGTTCACCAGGGAAAAATCGGCAATGGTGTGGTATTTTTTCACATGTTGCAGGGTACTGTCCACCAGTTCCGGGTGCACCATGGAAGGCTGGAATACCGGAAGCCTCTTATTGGGTTTAAGCGCGTTGTAGAAAAGGTAAATGATTACGGCGGACAATGCCAGCAGCACCGACCCGAACAATCTGAATTTACCAAAAAAGGAGCGCATTTTTTTTTCAAAGATAAGTTAAGCTAAGGGAGCTTTCAAGGATTCTGGAGCAAGTTGGTGCCAAAAAACTCTTAAATAGGGGAAGGGTATAAAGCTTTCTTTTTTTAACAGCCCGTAAACATGTACTTTTGTGCGTTTCAAAATTATACAGCGGTTATGACTCTGGCTATTCAAATCATACAATTCGTACTAATTATATCGGTTCTGGTAATCCTGCATGAACTGGGCCATTTTATCCCTGCCAAATATTTTAAGACCAAGGTGGAAAAGTTTTACCTCTTTTTTGACGTCAAGTTTTCCCTGTTCAAGAAAAAGATAGGGGAAACCGTTTATGGTATTGGCTGGCTGCCTTTGGGCGGTTACGTAAAGATTGCCGGGATGATAGACGAGAGCATGGATACGGAGCAGATGAAGGAAGAGCCCAAACCATGGGAATTTCGGAGCAAACCTGCTTGGCAACGTCTTATTATTATGTTGGGCGGGGTAACCGTCAATTTTTTTCTGGCCTGGATCATCTATACCCTGCTCCTCTACAGCAACGGGGACACCTATATCCCGGCAGATAGTTTAAAATATGGGATTCAGGTAGATTCGGTCGGGGAGAAACTGGGATTGCGCACCGGCGACAAAATTGTGGCCGTTGACGGGAAAAAGACCAAAAAGTTCAACACGGCGGTAATGCAGATTATTTTGGGCGATGAGATTACCGTAGATCGCAATGGAAAGGAAATGACCATACCCTTGTCCGATGAGGGCAAGGCCGATGTGTTTAGTTCACAGGGAAGGAATTTTGTGACCTACCGCTCCAAACCTATTATTGAAAAAGTAGTGGAGGGTTCCGTTGCGGAGAAGGCGGGAATAATCGGAGGGGATCAGATCGTTAAGGTAAACGATGTGGACATTGCTTTCTGGGACCAGTTTAGGCAAGCCATAGGAAATTCCGCGGGAGAGGATCTGTCCATTCAAGTAGTACGGGAAGGGCGGCCCAAGGAATTGTTCCTGCAGGTTCCCGAAGAAGGGATGATCGGGGTGCAGTTGGATTTTGAGGATCTTCGGGTTACGGATACCTTTAGTCTCCTTTCCGCCATCCCGGCGGGATTTAAGAGGACCATACAGGTTCTTGTAGATCAGATACGCCAATTTAAAGTCATTTTCAACACCAAGACGGGGGCCTACAAGCAGGTAAAGGGGCCCATTGGCATTGTAGAATTGATGTCCCCCACCTGGGACTGGACTTTCTTTTGGAGCTTTATGGCCATGTTCTCCGTTTGGTTGGCCTTTTTGAACCTGTTGCCCATTCCGGCCCTGGACGGGGGGCATGTCATGTTCCTCCTATACGAAATGATTTCTGGGAGAAAGCCCAGCGAAAAGGTTCTGGAAACCGGGCAGATTATAGGTTTTGTAATCCTTATGGGATTAATGGTGCTTATCTTTGGTAACGATATCTGGAATATTGTAAAACGGTTTATCTAGCGTATACAATCCGTATAGGACGTTGTCACCAAAACCCTGAACCAAGGGAAAACCCGGCTTTGGCAAGGAAGCATTCAATTTAGATTTGGACACGTATTTTTGTTGGGGGGCACAAAAAAAACAATTATATTTGCACCCTTAATTTACGGAAATATTCCTCCTTAGCTCATCCCGATAGCTATCGGGAGGTTAGAGCATAGAGGAATTAAGTTCTTTTGAAATACTAGATTTGAATTCTGTTTACATTTTATTCTCCGAACAGTTGAATAGGTATTATGTAGGCGAATCATGTGATGTAAAAGACAGAATTGAAAAGCATAATTCGGGATATTACAAAAATTCATTTACTTCTGCCTCTAATGATTGGAAGTTGTTTTTTCAGATAATTTGTGAATCCAGAGTTCAAGCGAGAAAAGTTGAATCACACATAAAAAAAATGAAAAGTAGGAAATACATCCAGGATTTGAAATTATATCCCGAAATGGTTTCCAAACTCAAAGAGAAGTTTAAATAGCATTCCTCCTTAGCTCAGTTGGTTAGAGCATCTGACTGTTAATCAGAGGGTCCTTGGTTCGAGCCCAAGAGGGGGAGCTTAAAATTACAACGACAGTTACATTTAGATGTGGCTGCTTTTTTTGTCAACAGAGGTTCGTGGGCGAGAAGTCTACCCTGAGGGAGCCGAAGGGAGCCCAAGAGGGGGAGCTTAAAATTACAACGGCAGTTACATTTAGATGTGGCTGTTTTTTTTGTCAACAGAGGTTCGTGGGCGAGAAGTCTACCCTGAGCGACCCCGAGGGAGCCCAAGAGGGGGAGCAAGAATAAAAGCTGCACACCGTTGCGGCTTTTTTGTTTGTCTTATGTTCTATCTCAACATTATATATTCCCGGGACCATAGCAAGTACTATGGGGGCAGTAGCAAAGATCCCTGGGAAAGATTGGCCGTACATAATGGTTCCCCAAGAAATACCTTTACCTCCAAATACCGGCCGTGGCAATTGGCGGCGGTTTTCGAGGCTGGCCCCTTCACGTTCGGATGCCGAACGTATGGAACATTTCGAAAAAAGGCAGAAGAGCCGAAGTTTGTTGGAAAGGTTGATTGCCCCTGATTTTAGGCCCGATGGAGAATAGGCGGGATTAATCAGAGAATCCTTGGTTCGAGTTTTAGGGTTGCAACGATGAAAATCATGGTTACGCTTCTTTGTAAATACGTCAAGCCTTAAGTCTCGAATAGTCCTTTTCCAAACTGATGATACTCTTTTTGTATTGTGTCCACGAAAATCATTCTTCCAGTACTTCTTTCGAGACGTGTGCTATTGGGTCCTGAAAATTGGATATTAGAAACTGCACCCTATTACTTCCCGTGGTAGGGCAACGGCCAAAGTCTACGACACGTATTAAACCTTTCCTTTCCAAGAAGCGTTTTAGTTGGCACAGATACTTATGGGGCAATCCCGTTTTTTTGGAAATTGTGGCAGCGGTAACGGGTTCTTTGGCGGTTTCAATTAATACACGCCTAAGGGCATCCAATCTAAAAATGTTCCGGTAGCTATAAACTTCAAAATGGGCCGCTATTGCTTTGTGTTCCAATACCTGTGGATGCTTGGGCCGTTGCAGGAGATACGCCCATAGTGCTGATTCGTTTTTTGTAAAATGCCTTGGTTCGCGATCAAGCAAGTTTAGGCCATTCCCATAGTTTTTCATGACCTAATTTTTAACGGTTTAATGCATTGAGAAGTTCTGATTGTTTCTGGTGGAGTTTAAGCCAAACCCCGTATGCCTTTAACCGACCCTGCCTTGTCCAGTTGTATTGGCCGCTGAAGTTTGTCCTTAGGAGTTGGGCGGTTTCCTTGCGCGTAAGGAGTTCCGTTGGGGCCTTGGGCCGGAAGTCCTTTTTGAGTTCCTCCAGTTGGGTTCTTACGTCCTCGTTGATGAGGTTGCGCAATTGTTGTGGCGAAGTGCCGATAAATTGTATGGTTTCCATTGACCAAGTATTTGGATTAAACTTGGTGCAATTTCAATTGGTTTGGATGTAGGGGGTACCCCCAAAAATCCCCCTCATTTATTGATTAAAGTTCGTCAAGATACTTTTTTGCCTCATCCATGTAGTTATATGAAGTATATCTTTTTACGTCTTCATTTGAATTTGGGTCAAGCACTCTATGATTACCACTAACACCTCTTTTATCGGC
>JBCBSN010000169.1:0-9938 GCA_039819225.1 Bacteroidota bacterium
TTGAAACATTTCTAAGAAAAGAAAAAATGCTTGTTAAGCAACAAAAGGCATGAGGTTTGTCCTGAATGCTGCCCAAATATCCTTTCCATAGTTTCCTTAGATTGAATAATGTCATCCAATTTTCCGTAATTGGCATTGGTAGCCCAGGAGATGGAAACATCATGGTTCGGATATTTGGGGAGATTTTGCAATAGATATTGGAGACTGTTTTGAAACATTTCTAAGAAAAGAAAAAATGCTTGTTAAGCAACAAAAGGCATGAGGTTTGTCCTGAATGCTGCCCAAACCGCTGGAATATGTCTTAAATACAGTATTCTGAACAACCTATGTTTTTATGTGCGAACCGTACCTTACACCTTTGTCCAAAACATAGGGTCTCCCGACCTAATGATTGGGCATAAGGTTGGGCAATGGCACACGAGAAGGTCAAAACCCATGACGTACTAACACAAATCAATCACAGAACGAACATAAATTTTATACATCATTAAAAATGAATACAATTAGATTAGGGGATATTGCCCCGAATTTTGTGGCAAGGACCACACAAGGAGAATTTGATTTTTACCAGTGGCTCGGGGATCGGTGGGGCATGCTTGTCTCGCATCCGGCGGACTTTACTCCGGTATGTACCACGGAACTGGGCACAATGGCCAATTTTCAACAAGCCTTTGAAGAACGCAATGTAAAAGTGGCCGCAATAAGTGTAGATCCGTTGGAATCGCACTTTGAATGGATTAAGGATATCGAAGAAACACAAAATGCTAAAATCCACTTTCCCCTAATTGCGGATGATTCCAAATTGGTTTCTGAGAAGTACGGGATGATCCATCCAAACGATAGTGGCACTATGACGGTACGATCGGTGTTTATCATAGCCCCTGATAAAAAAGTAAAGTTGATATTGACCTACCCCGCCTCTACCGGAAGGAACTTCGAGGAATTGCTTAGGGTGATAGATTCCTTGCAGCTTACCCAGAACAAATCCTTGGCTACGCCGGCCAATTGGAGAAGCGGGGAGGATTGTGTTATTCTACCTTCGGTAAGCAACGCCGAAGCTGAAAAACTGTTCCCCAAAGGGTTTGTCACGGTAAAATCCTATTTGAGATTAACGCCCTATGTCTGGCTTTGATTAAAGAGAATTCCCTGGGGCCCTGCCCCGGGGATAGTTGGTTCCAAGAAATTCTTTATTTAAAAATAATAAGCTATGGAAAAGAAAAGTTTAGTACTGGCGTTTATGGGATCCATCCTTTTTTGGTGCTGCCAAAATGATGATAATGGATTGCCCCAGCCCCCACAATTCTCTATTACGGGCAACACGGCCAATGGTACGGCTACCTATGGGCAAACCGTATTTGACGGAGGAAGCAACGGCAATATTAATGTATTTGATCGTACGGATAGGAGTCTCTATCTACAAACGTTCAAAAATGGCAAGGACGACCTTGAGGGGTTTTGGACCATAAGAATAAATGGTTTGGATATAGAAAACCTCTCAACCCCGTACGCCCTTACGGGGGTTGAAGGTAGTATTACCTGGGTAGACGAATCGGTAAAACCATTACAGCAACCTTGTTCGGCGGCGGATGTACTTTGTTTTTACTCAGGTGTGGGTGTAGATGAGGTAACCATTACCATTACTGAGGTAGAGGACGGTGTAATCAGCGGTACTTTTAAAGGCAGTCTCTACCATATAAGGGTAAATCCTTCCGTAATTAGGGATACTGGAGATTTGGTAGAGGTGACCGAGGGGAGTTTCTCCATGCGGTTCACTTCTAGGTAACCGTTGCACGGCCTGTGTGGGTCTACTTGGTCTCTCCAGGCCGTTTAAATTCTTAAAATAGGAATCGTAAAACAAAAGAGACGGTATTCCCTTTTTTATTGAACAAAAACGAAGAAACATTTTTTTGTGGTTTATTGTCGCATTGGCGCTATCCTGTTCGTCTACAAAAAGGATAAAGACCTTAAACAGCATTGCGGAAATGGGCTATTTGAACATCAACGGAACGGAACAATATGTGCCTATTCGTGGAGAGAATAAGGACAATCCTATTTTGCTCTTCAATAAAGCATTACGAAGCATAGGAAGATTAATCAATCATAGAAGAATACGTTTAAACGGCATGGCATGAGGGACTATCACTTACTTACACAAAGGCTTCACTTGCTTCCTTTTACATTGGAGGATTCCGAAGAATTCCAGAAATTGAACAAAGATTCACGTATTAGGGAATTTGTTTGGGATAATGAGGAGGTGGACGGTATTATTTCGGATGAAGTCATGGACCAAAACCTATATTGTTTTGATCATCACCGATACGGGCTTTGGAAGATACAATTGGAAGAAAACCCTTTGACGATTGGATATGTAGGTTTATGGTCCTTTTTTGATGAGCCCCAGCCTCAGCTGATCTATGCTTTGTTGGGCGAATATACCAGAAACGGATATGCTACGGAAGCCAGTACCGCCGTTATCGGCTATGCTTTTGAAAAACTGGGTTTTACCTATTTGATCGCGACAACCGATGAACCCAACATTGCCTCACAAAAGGTGGCCTCTCGTTTGGGGATGTGCTTTACCGGAAAGGAAATAAAAAACAATAGGCCCACACTTTTTTATAGGATTGATTGCAAATGAATAGCCTTCGGTGCTTCTTTATAAATACAGCCTTACTTTTTAAGAGGTGTTCATTTTTAGCTAACTTGTACCAATAGGGGATTTCTTTAAAATACTTTTTCGAAATACCCTTTTTTTAATTGAATCGGTATGAGGCTAAAGTGGGCGTTTTTTTTCCTGTGTATCTCAGTGGTTTCATTGGCGCAAAAGGAACAAAGAACAGAGGTAAGTATAAGTAAAAATCAGTTCTTGATCAATGGGGAACTTACCTATAAAGGGAGTTACTGGAGAGGGAATAAGATAGAAGGGCTTTTGTTTAATTCTAGAATGGTCCAGGGCATATTTGACGATTTAAATCCAGATACCAGGGACAGATTTGCCTATCCGGACACTCAAGTTTGGGATGCAGACCGAAATACAGATGAGTTTGTTTACCACATGGCGGAATGGTATGGCCATGGCCTGCTTTCCTTTACCCTTAACCTTCAGGGCGGTAGTCCCTTGGGATATGGCAACGAGGCTTGGATCAACTCCGCTTTTGACCCCAAGGGCGAATTGCGGCCGGATTATGTGGCCCGGTTGAAACGGATATTGGATAAAGCCGATGAACTCCAAATGGTGGTGATTTTAGGTTATTTTTATTTTGGACAAGACCAATACCTAGAAGATGAGGCGGCCGTAATCCGGGCAACGGATAACATTACCCATTGGATATTGGATGAGGGATATAGGAATATTTTGGTTGAATTGAACAATGAGTGCAATGTACGTTACGATTATGAAATACTGCAACCGAAACGTGTTCATGAGCTCATTACCAGGGTGCGGAATACAAAAAAGGACGGGTACCGATTGCTTGTAAGTACCAGTTATGGTGGTGGTACGGTTCCAGAATCCTCGGTTATTTCCACATCGGATTTTATATTGTTGCATGGCAATGGCCTTCATAATCCGGAACAGCTTACCACATTGGTCAAGGACACTAGGGCCGTAAAGGGGTATCGCGGGCAACCGGTGGTCTTTAATGAGGACGATCACTTCAACTTTGAATCGGACAATTGCAATTTTGTAAAAGCCATTGAATCCTATGCATCCTGGGGGTATTTTGATTACCGAATGAAGGATGAAGGATTTGAATCGGGTTATCAAAGTGTACCTGTGGATTGGGGGATCAATTCCGAACGAAAGAAAGCTTTTTTTAAAAAGTTAAAGGAAATCGCCCTGGAATAGGATGTAGTGGCTGCTGAATATGCCATTCTTCGCCATGGCGTATTATCCCTATTTATAAACGTGGATCTATAAAGTCCACAATTTGTGGTAAACGAGGTTCCGGATGTTTGAGATGGAAATTTTAGTTAACGATTCGGAATTGGGTGGCGATGGGGCGGCTCTAGTAATACAGGATACTTTTTGAAAATTCATGTCAGAGAATTTTGGACTAAGCACTTGTATAAAAAATAAGATGGACTTTATAGCCTTATTCCAAAAGATTTTAGGGCGGCACCTTCAAAAAGGCGCTTCCCTTTTTATTTATTTCCGATCCAATTTTTAAACTCAGGGACTTTGGCCTTGCTCACAATAATTTTTTCATCCGTGGGCGGGACTGCGTTAACGACCAACCGGCCATTAAAATAAAAGTCGATATCCTGAATGGCATTTCTGTTCAAAATAAATTGTCGATTCGCCCTAAAAAAAGAAACCGGTGATATTTCGGAAGAAACACGTTCCAAGGTAGATTCAATGGTAAAGCTTTTATTTTTGAAGGTACGGGCATAAACCACTTCGTTTTCCGTATAAAACCAAGCAATATCCTCCACTTGAACGGGTATCAGCTTATTTTGAAAATGTACCAGGTACGCTTGTTTGTAGTTCAAAGGATTTCCGATGCTCAAACTTTGCATTACCGCATCCAATTTTTGTTGATCTATACCACTTGTAGTATTGGCCATCAATATCCTGTACTTTTCAAGGGCTTTGGAAATATCGTCCGCTTCAAAGGGTTTAACGATGTAATGTATACCGTTGGTCTCGAAAGCGTCCAAGGTGTACTCTTCGTATGCCGTTATAAAAATAATGGGTTTCGTAGGGGGTACCCGCTTAAAAATCTCAAAGGAGAGTCCATCCAACAATTGAATATCGGAAAAAATAACATCACATTTTTCCATATTAGTAGTAAGCCAAGCGATGGAATCCTCAACCGTATCCAAAATCTTTAGCACCTGAACATCTTCCCTTGTGGTCAAAATGCGGTTTAAATGCCTGGCAATGGACGGTTCGTCTTCAATAATAATAACGTTAAGATTCATTTTTTTCTATTTGGTTACAAGAGGCAATTGCACCCTAAATTAATTCTCGGTTTTTTGTATTACGATCTCCTTATCCAGCAATAGTTTATAACGCTCATTTAAGTTGAACAGCCCTATACCGTTGGAGGGGGTTTCATACTTGGGTTTGGTCAACCCATTAACAAAATGGATCGTATCATCGGCTATAAAGATTTGGATATGTATCGGATTCTTTTCTGAAATATGATTGTGCTTTGTTACGTTTTCCAGTAAGGGTTGTAAGGACATGGCAGGAAGTCTATATTTCTGAATGTTTTCCATTGCGACCGTTACCTTAAGGTTATCCTCGAACCTGATTTTAAGGAGTGCCAAATGGGCGTTGAACATTTCCATCTCTTGATCTAAGTCAACCAAAGAAGACGAATGCTCCGCCAAGGAGTGCCTAAAAACCTTGGCCAGATTCTTCACATAGTTCTGAGCCGCATTGGAGTCCTCCGCGATAAGACTGGTTAAACTGGAAAGGGAATTGAACAAAAAATGTGGATTCACTTGAGCCTTAAGATTTTTTAATTGTGCCTTAAAGTAGGCGGTCTTTAGCATTTCGTTTTCCAACTCTTTGGCTCGGTGTCGTTGCGTCATTTTCAATACCCTGACCAGAACAAAAATCAATCCCATGCTCACCAAAAAGCGAATAATGAAATTAACACGGTAAACCCGCGAGTTCATCAGGTTATCAAAAAAAAACTTTTGGGAATATATGGAGATTAACACGGAGACCCCTAAAAAAAGGAAAATCAACACGTATTTTAACAGTTTTGTTTGCTGGGCGTCATCCCGGGAAACCCACATTTTTTTAAGAAGCAATAGGCCCAAGAGGAAGTGGAAAAACCAGCCAGTTATCATCTGATACATAATTTCGGCAACGTCAAATACCAACGGAACATCCAAGACAATTTCTACTTCTGGATTGATCGCAGGGATAATCCGGTTGACATTCATGGCAAATGCGATGAGGAACGAAACATAAAATAGTGTCTTATGTTCCATGGAGAGCATTTCTTTAAGAAATGGTTTTTTCATTATTGAAATGTGTTGTTTTCCAAAAAATGTACTGCGAGTTTTTGGAGTATATACCCCTAACTCCAAAAATAATGGATATAGCCCTCTATAATAGAACTCATTTAGACTTTTTCAATTTGCTAAAAAATAGCTGTTTTGCCCTCCCTTTTTGCCTTTTTATCGTTTTGTCCGCCAAAGGCGGATGCAACTCAAAAAAGCCTGCCCGTTCCGTTCAGGCGGGCCTTCAATGAATCACAAAACTTTCATCCCGATAGCTATCGGGGCGCTAAAATCCAAAAAGTCTAAATGAGTTCATAGCGAAGAAAACAAAATAAGAATTCTGATCTTTCTATTTCAAGCCGAGGTGGATGAATTAGGAGGTAAACTATCCAAACGAAGGGTTGAACTCTTTGTGGTTCGCTCCATTTCTCCGTGAAGCTCTGTGTAACAATAATTAAAGGGTTATGACACAGAGTTACACCGAGATTTTGAATTTGATTTTCAAGAAGTTGACAAAACCCTTGATTGATGTTATGAATATCCTAGTAAAAATCTACTAACCGAAAGCCCTTTATGGTGTATAAGGGTATACGACAAATTTCACTGTCTTCTTGATTTTGTCCTCCCTTAATCCTCCGCCTAGGGCGGAGAAAACTCCTCCTGCCTACGGCAGGGAGGTTGAGTGGGGATTTTGAACGAAAAAGTCGTCCCAAATTCTCCAGTATATCCAAAAAAGTGAAACCTGTCGTGCACCCGGTGTATAAAGCTGCCCCTCCCGTTTTTAGCGGGAGGTTAGGGGAGGTCGGACTAGGGATTGGGTAGTAACTGCTTCATCCTCGATACCACTCCCAAATCCTTTTGCCAAGAATTCGCCACCTCAATAAGTGAACTCGCCCTTTGTTTTTTCCGTTTCACCCAAAATCACTGGATGAATACCTCCAATTCCATTCAATTTTGTTCTCAAATAAAAACAATCATGAGAGCAGACTTTTTTTTCACAATGCTATTTCTAGGAACCTTTTTCACACAGGCCCAGTATTCACAAAGCGCTATTGAGGGACTTTGGCTAAATCATGATGCCAGTGCCGTTGTGGAAATTTATGAGGAGGATGGCACATTCTATGGCCAGGTACATGAAATCCTGAAGTTTCCAACGGACAAGTCCGAAAGCCTTTCCGAGGCACAATTGAAGAAAGGAAAAGAAAAAATGAAGGGGCGTTTGATCTTGACCGATCTAACCTTCGAAAATGGTCAATGGATCAACGGAAGGATATTGAATCCCAAAGACAATTCTACCCGTGCCAAGTGCACAGTGTCCTTGGAGGAGAATCAAAAAGTGTTACGTATTAAAATCAAAAGAGGATTCTTATCGGCAACCAAAAACTGGACGAGATATGAAACATCGATCGATACCCATGAGAACTAAAAGGACCATAGCTTCCCTGTTCGTTAGTTCCATGTGTTGGTCTCAGGATGTTGAACCAATTAAAATCAGCTCCTTGGAGGAAGCGATCTCCATGGCCATGGAACGCAATTTAGATCTGGCCGTTAATGAGTTGCAATCGGAACGGGCAGAGATGGAACTAAAATTGGCCAAAAGTGCAAGAAGCCCCCAAATAAGTGCTTCGTTTTCCGGCCAGAAAAACCTTGAACTGCCTACGACCTTTATCCCTGGAGAAATTTTTGGACAACCCGGGGAGACAGTAGAAGCACAATTTGGACAAGAATATCAATACAACGCGGGCATAACCATGAACAAGTCCTTGATCGACCTTTCAAACAGCTTGTCCATCAAAGGGAAGGCCAAGGATATTGATATCATAAATTCGGATAACGCCATCTATAGGGAGTATCTCGTGGGGAATATCAGTTATTCCTATCATGCCCTTCTTTTGGCCGAAGAGGCGAGGCACATAGCCCAAGAAGACCTAAAAGTTGCGGATAGCGTATTACAGATTACCCGATCCAAATTTGATGAGGGACTTTTGGATTTGGGAGCTTTGAATCGTTCCAAGATAAATTTCAATCGCGTAAAACAAAGTTTGGACGAAGCTGCCTTGGTCTATGAGGATTCCCATGACAACCTCAAAGAGGCCCTGGGCGTCGAAAACTTCAAGACCATAGCGCTTTCCGAAAAGTTGGTGCTGAACACATTTGACCTACCCAAGACGGAAAGCCTTGGTGAAAACTTGGAGATACTGAGAAGTGAACAGCATACGGCCAAGGCCGAGCTTCATCTAAAACAGGCCCGTTCGGAATATTATCCCAAAGTGTCGTTGAACTCCTATTATGGATCCCAACTTTTTCAGAACGAGTTCGATTTTTCACCGGTTCATGAGGACTGGGCGGCGGTGCAGTATGTAGGTGTTAATATCAACCTTCCCATTTTCAATGGTTTTTCCACTAGAAGGAAAGTGAAAATCGCAAAAATGGATGCGGAGGTCGCCGAGTTGAACCAGAAACAGGAAAAAGACCGATTGGAGGCCGAAGATGCACAACTATTGAAGAATCAAAATTTGACGGCATCCATAGCCCTGAGCAGTTTGGAAAACTTTCGGCTGCACAAGGAAATTGCGGATTTGGAATTTTCGAAATATACGGAGGGATTAACGGGGTTGGAAAACTATCTCAATGCTTTTGAGGATTACCTAAACGCAAAGACTGCCTATTTAAATGCCTTAACAACTTATTATCAATACGATGCAAAAGTGTATTCAAGATCTTAAAAACGGGGAACTGAACTCTTTAAAAACAGGATGGGCCATTATGGTCGGGGCTCTTGTTTTATGGAGCTGCAACAAGGAAAAATATGTGCAGCCCCAAAAGCAAAATATCAGGGAGGTTGTCTTTGCCAGTGGTCACATAGAGACGGAAGGTCAGTATTCAGTTATCTCGGCGGTAGATGGCCATATCCAAAAGTCCTTGATAGCCGAGGGCATGATGGTTGCCGATGGTGCGCTGTTGGCGGAAATCGCCCAAGACGCGCCACAGGCACAATTGGATGATGCTTTGGCCAGTTACCGGGAAGCCCGGGAAGATATCGATCCCAATTCCCCAAAAATACAGGAAATGGTACTCCAGATCGAAGTGGCCAAGAAAGAATTGGCGCAAAACGAAAAACTGTTGAGGAGTTATGAAAAGCTGGTAACTACCAAGGCGGTTTCCAGGGTGGATTATGAAAATCAGTTGTTAAAAACGGAAAACTCCAGAAAGGATCTGTCCATCCTGGAGGACTCCAAGGAAAATCTCTTGCGTTCCCTTAATCTGAACGTCCGGAATACGGACAATCAAGTAAGGGTAAGAAGGGACGATGTCAACAAATACAGCTTAACGGCATCAGGTCGGGGCCAGGTTCTAAAAACGTACCATAAAGAAGGGGAGTACATCCGTCGGGGGGAAACTTTTGCTGAAATGGGAAAGGGAATCCCAATAGTGAAGTTATTGGTAGAGGAAGGGGATATCAATAGCATTGAATTGGGCCAAAGGGTAGCCCTCTCGGTAAACACTTATGAAGGCCGATTGTTCAACGGGGAGATTACGCATATCCGGCCCGCATTTGATGAAGAGGAACAGTCCTTTATCGTAGAAGCCAAGTTTATCGAAATGCCCGAACGCATATTTTCAGGAACCCAGGTACAGGCCAATATTTTGATTGCGGAAAAGAAAAACGCATTAGTGATACCCACAAAAAGTCTGGTGACAGGCAATAAAGTAATGGCCAAAGGCAGGGGTTTGGTAGCCATTGAGTTGGGAATCCAACATTATGAATGGTCGGAAGTACTAAGCGGTATTTCCGAAGAGGATTTCATTTTAGTCGAAGAAGTTCAAAACTGAGTGCTATGCAATGATTTTTTGCCTTGCCCTGGCACAAAATATCACGATAACCTATACGACACTTTAAACTTGACATAGCACTCAGTTTTGAACTTCTTCGACTAAAATGAAATCCTCTTCGGAAGTACTAAGCGGTATTTCCG
>JBCBSN010000170.1:0-9937 GCA_039819225.1 Bacteroidota bacterium
ACGCCAGCTCAGGCGGTGGCCTTCTTCCGTCCAGAGTACCTCATCCTTAATGATATGATGGCGCAAGGGCAACAAAAGCTGTATCAAAAAGTAGGTGCCCCCCAGGACCAACAATAAGGTTTTATAGGCGGGGACATCCAAGGTATTGGAGGTATATGGCGATTTTTTTCCAAAGAAAATTTTTCGGATGGTCTCGGCCTCAAAAAAGAAAACGCAAAAGGCAAGGGACAGGTATGGGAAAATACCGATTTGAAAGACAATGGAGTTGAACATATGGAAGAAAATGGAAAAGATAAAAGCCGCCTTTCGGGTAGGCTTCCATAAGAGGGCGGGGACCACTAAGAGGTCAAAAGCGATTCCTACGACCCCTATGATCGTATGTATCCAGGGTTGCTGCAACAAGTCCCCGATGAGAAAGTAATGGGATTTTGCGGACATCAGGATCTCTACGATATCAAAATTGGTCCAATCCGCATACCATTTGGCCACCGAGGCATAGGTGTAAACGATGAACAATTGCAGCACTACGGCCCATTTAATCCAGCTATGCATGCTGTCCGATTTTAATTCCGGGTTTGAGCGCACGGCCAGGGAATAGCTGCGATCCGCGGGAACCAGGCACATAAAGGCGGAAATAAGCACCAAAAGGTAGTAGTGGTTGTTGTAGGATGTCTTTTGCATAAGGTAAGCCCCTGTCCAAAGAAGGGTAAAGGCAATCATGCTAAAGCGATATTTATACCCCAGCATCACACAGATTCCCAAGGTCCCCATAACGAAAAAATAGACGTACATTGGGCTGCCCTGAAATATCTGCAACCAATCGAACCCAATAAAATTAAAGGTGAAAAGGGGTTCTACCAGGTTACGGCGTACCCAGCCTGTAAGGATGGCCCCGTAACACTCCGCCGCAATAAGGAATCCGAAGAATATCCGGAAAATAATCAACGGGGAGTTATCGATCTTGGTAAAGAGCCATCGATCTATCATGGTTTGGAAATTAGGGGAAGGGCAGTTTCCTTATCTTTTTGCAATTGTAACTTTAACGCCTCCAGGGATTCGAATTTCCGTTCGTTCCTAATGCGTTCCATCAGTTGGATTTCCAGGGTTTGCCCGTACAAATCTCCTTCAAAATCAAAAAAATGTACCTCTATACGCTCTTTCCTATCCGTTGAAGAATCATCCGTGTAGGAGACCGTTGGGTTATGGCCAATGTTCATCATCCCATGGACCAAACGGCCTTTTATATATGAGCGGACGACATAGACCCCGTTTTTGGGGATTAACTTATAGGACTCCCCGATATGGATATTGGCGGTAGGGAACGTAAGCTGCTTGCCCAGGCCCTTCCCTTTTTGTACAACGCCCGAAAACATATAGGAATAGCCCAAATAGGTGTTGGCCGTTGTAATATCCCCTTCCAGGAGGGCCTTTCTAATTTTAGTGGAACTTACGGAAACATCGTCCACTTCCTGGGCCGGGATTTCCTCTACCTCAAAATCATAGGAACTCCCGAAGGCTATAAGATCTTGGATATTGGCGTTCCTGTTCCTTCCGAACCTATGATCGTACCCAATGATTATTTTTTTGATACCTAGGCTATTTACCAGGACATCGCGGACAAAATCGGTGGCGGACAATCGTGAAAATTCCCGTGTAAAGGGGTGAATGATCAGCTGATCCAGGCCCAACTGCTCCAATATTTTTGTTTTTTCCCCTATGGTATTGAGCATTTTGATGTCAGAATCCTTTTGAAGTACCATCCTTGGGTGTGGGAAAAAGGTGAGCACCGTAGATTTTAGGTTCAGATTTTCGGCATTTTTGATAAGTCGCTCCAATATCTTCCGATGTCCTACATGTACTCCGTCAAAAGTCCCTATGGTGACTACGGAAGGATTCTGTTTATCGTATTCGGAAATGCTATGGGTAATGACCACTTTATCAGAAAATAAAAAGGCTTATCTTTGGTATTTGAGCTAAAAACCCCTTGATGGCCGTAAAATTACGCCTTGTTTTCTCAATTACCATATTATTTTTTTCCTTTTGCGCTTTTGGACAACAGCAGTATTGGCAAAAAAAGGCACTGGGAACCATTGCTAAGGACAAGCAGCTAAGAGGCCTGCAACTGCAAAGGGGAACACTATATAACTTTGATGAAACGGCTTTAAGGGCCACCCTACAGAAGACGGTTTCCGGCGGCGGGAAATCGTCGGATATGATTTATTTTCCGGATGCCAACGGCCGATCAATTCCCTTTAAGGTCGTGGAACGGAGCGTGCTGGCCCCGGAATTGGCGGCCAAATATCCTTCCATAAAATCCTTTGTGGGCCATAATACGGAAACAGGCGATCGGGTGCGCTTCAGTGTTTCTCGGAAGGGTCTGCAGGGGATGGTGGTCCATGCGGATGGAAGGGCGAACACCTTCATTCAAAAGTCCAAGGATGGCCATTATATTGTGTACAGCAGACAGGGGCGGGATGCCGTGCCAATGGGATTTATCTGTGGTACCACGGCCAAAGTTGAGGCTAATCTTGGCCTTGCGGCCAGGCCGGTAACCGATCAGGTGCTGCGTACCCTTAGATTGGCCGTATCCGCTTCCGGGGAGTATACGGATTATCACGGGGGTACCGTTGCCGATGCCCTTGCCGCCATAAATGCCACGGTAACCCGGATCAATGAGGTCTTTGAGACGGATCTTGCCATTACCTTGGAATTGGTGGCCAATACGGACGAGGTGATTTTTACCGATTCCGGAACCGATCCGTATACCGGCAGTTTGGGTTCTCAAGTACAAAATACCCTTAGCCAGGTCATAGGTGAGGAGAACTATGACATTGGCCATTTGTTCCATGTAGAAGCTGTGGCGAATGGGAGAGCAGGCGATATAGGCACAGTATGTAAAAGTAATATTAAAGGAAATGCCTTTGCGGCCTCTCCCGATCCCGAAGGTGATCTGTACGATATTGATTATGTGGCCCACGAAATGGGACATCAGTTGGGGGCCAACCATACTTGGTCCTTTGAATCCGAAAATACCGGGGTACAGGCAGAACCGGGAAGTGGTACCACCATTATGGGCTATGCCGGCATAACGGAGGAGAACGATGTGGCGCCCAACGGGGAAGACTATTTTCATTACTATAGTCTGGTACAGATGTCGGATTATTTAGAGACCGTGGATTGTGCCGGAGTTACGGCACTTGCCAATAATCCTCCGGTAATAGTGCCCACAGGAAGTTTTGTGATTCCCAAGTCCACTGCTTTTGCCCTTACGGGGCGGGCCTCGGATCCGGATGTTGGGGACGTGCTTACTTATACCTGGGAGCAGGTGGATGACGGTTTGGTACCTTGGGACACTTTTGGGCCGCAAAATCCCATTGGGGCCAATTTTAGGTCTTTAAGACCGTCAACGGATCCCACCCGATACTTTCCTAGGCTGTCCCGCGTGCTCAACGGGACACTTACACAGGAACGGCCAGCTTTGGGCTCCGCATGGGAAACAGTATCCGATGTGCAGCGCGAGATGAACTTTGCCCTCAGCGTTAGGGACAATGCCCCGGGGGGAGGGCAGGTAGCCTCGGATATCGTAAATGTTTTGGTGACCAACAACGCCGGTCCTTTTTTAGTGACTTCGCAAGCGGTTGCCGAGGTCTATGCCGCGGGTTCCGTACAAGAGGTGACCTGGGATGTGGCCAATACCAACAGGGGGGTTGTGGATGCCCAGACTGTGGATATTCTATTGTCCATGGATGGGGGATTGACCTTTCCGCTTGTTTTGGCAGAGGATGTGCCTAATGATGGCAGCCAGCCTGTGCTACTTCCAGGGGAAGAAAGCTCGGTGGCAAGGATTATGGTCAAGGCAAGGGATAACATTTTTTTTGCCGTCAATGCCGCGGACTTTACCATTGGGGTATCGGAAATAGTCTTGGATTTTCCCCAGCTAGGCTATGAAGTGTGCCAGCCTGAGGATTTGACCGTTCCTTTCACCTATAGGACGCATCTTGGTTTTGATGGTGAAACGACGTTCGGTGTTATAGATCCACCAGTGGGCCTGGATGTTTCCTTTGTCCCGGAAACGGCCACCCTGGATGGTACTACCGTAGATATTTTGTTTTCCAATACGGCCGCTGTTGTACCCGGGGTCTATACGGTCAGCGTGCAGGCCGTTTCCGGGGACTTAACTAAGGAGGTTCCCTTGCAACTTGTGGTTTTTGATTCCGATTTTTCGGATGTAGTACTCGTTTCCCCGGAAAACGAACAGGAGGATACCCTTACCGGTATCACATTGGAATGGGAAGCGGATCCCCTGTTCACCTCTTATGATATAGAGTTGGCCACGGATGCGGCCTTTACGGATGTATTGGAAACAGCTACCGTGTTGACCAATGGTTATGTGCCCGGTAGTTTGGAAAATGAATCGACATATTACTGGCGGGTAAGGCCGAACAATAGTTGTGGGTCGGGAACGTTTGGGCCTCCTTTTCGTTTTAGCACCATCCAAATTGATTGCAAGAGCGAGGGGGCCAGGGACTTGCCCAAGGCCATATCGGCCACGGGAACGCCTATGATTACCTCTAAAGTTCTCTTTTTTGAAGATCTAACCATAGCTGATCTGGACGTTCAGCTAAATTTGGACCATTCCTTTCTTGAAGATTTGGTGGTAAGCTTAAAATCCCCACAAGGTACTACGGTAGTGCTGGTCTCCCGTTCCTGTGGGAGCCTCAGAAACATTAATGCCACCTTTGACGATGATGCCAGTCCTTTTGTATGTAGGGGGGCTACAGCCATTTCCGGAAGGGTGCGGCCCTTGGGGGCATTGAGTTCCTTTAGGGGCGAATCAATTAAGGGGGAATGGATACTGACTGTCTCGGACAATGCACCTATAGACGGGGGCAGTTTAGAGGCCTTTTCCTTAGATATTTGTGTGGAAGGGGAACTTAGTCCGGATACGGATGGGGACGGTGTCTTTGACGAGGACGATTTATGCCCGGATACCCCCTTAGGTGCGGAAGTGGATCTTGGAGGTTGCCCGGTATTCCGGTTCCCGGGCAATAACTTTTCTGTGGAGGCCCAAAGTACGGCCTGCAGAGGCGTTTCGGATGGAAACCTAAATATTTCCGCTATCTTACCCTTGGAGTATACCATAGCTATTAACGGGAATGGTTTGGATGTGTTGGATACCTTTACGGATTCCTATACCCTGGACAACCTTTCCATTGGGGTCTATTCCCTATGTATCAGTGGAACGGACGGTTCCGTAACCTACGAGGAAGTTTGTTTTGAGGCCATCGTTACCGAGCCGGAACCGTTGAGCGTAACCTCAAGGTTGTCCGATGAGGGTACAAAGGCCATTTTGGATTTGAGGGGAAGTGATTTCTACATCATAGAGTTGAACGGGGAACGGAGCGAGACCACGGAAGATCAAATTGTATTGGATTTGGAAAAAGGGGTCAACCATCTTAGGGTCTTTACCGCAAAGGCCTGTCAAGGAATCCACGAGGAACGGTTTTTTACCTTGGATGATACTTCCTGGTATCCCAACCCGTTTTGGGATGTCATAACACTTTGGCATGGACGGATTTCCGGGTCGCTCAACGTACAGGTATACGGTCTGGATGGCCGACTTTTGTTTAAGGCCGAACAGCAAGCTGGCGGTATAGAGACAAAAGTTGATCTCTCGCATTTGGCACCTGGGACCTATTTGGTACGTTATGACCGCAACGGAATCAAGGGCGCCTCAAAAATTATAAAAAGATGAAACCCTCATAGAGGGATTTTTAAGGCAAGGTAAATACATCAACAAAAGGAAATGTTTAAAAATCAATTTGTTGGGTTAAATTTAAACGTATGAAAACGGTATTTTCAATGGTTGCGTTGATCCTGCTCGTTTTGGGATGTGGAAAGGACGACCCTCCCAAAGCACCCGAGCAGGCCCTTTTGGTATTTCCGGAACAAAACTCCGAGTGCACCACGGGGCAAAGCCTTAGCGAAACAATAAGCCGGGTAGAGTTTAGATGGCAGGCCTCCAATTATACAGATTCCTATGAGTTAAGGGTCACCAATCTGAATACCGGCAATACACAACGTGCTTTTGTGGAAACTACTTTGGCCTCGTTGAGCATTGCTAAAGGAGTTCCTTTTTCTTGGGAGGTGGTTTCAAGGAACGACCAGGTGGATACCGCTACGGCAAGTGAGAGCTGGTTTTTCTATAACTCGGGCTCCCAAACGGTTTTTGCGCCCTTTCCCGCCGAAATTCTAGAACCGGAGGCATCGGCCAAGGTTTTTATGGATAGTAACAATGAAGTAACCCTTAGTTGGGAGGGTTCGGATTTGGATAATGATATTACCGGGTATGAGGTATATTTTGGTTTGGAAAATCCACCGGCCGGCCTAGCCGCCTCGCCTTTGGCTACGGAAACGGAGTTGGCCGTAGAAGTATCCGAAGGGACAGTTTACTATTGGCGGGTCATTACCATGGACGATACCGGCAACACTTCGGATACCGGAGTGCTCGATTTTCAGGTATTCAAAACCCCGGACTAGGTTCCATTAAAGGTATTCATGGTAGTCTGAACACCGGACAGTACAAAAGAACGTATAAGCGCAGCGGATTTGTCCAGGCGTTCTGGGAGGGCTTCCTTTTCTTCCGTTTCCCATTCGCCCAATACATAATCCACCTGCCTTCCTTTTCCAAAATCCGATCCCACCCCAAAACGTAACCTGTTGTAAATCTGGGTTCCCAAGCTTTGTTGGATATCCTTAAGGCCGTTATGGCCCCCATCACTACCTTTGGTCTTTAGGCGCAGTGTGCCAAAGGGAAGATTGATGTCGTCCGTGATCACCAAAACGTTTTCAAGGGGAATTTTCTCCTTTTCCATCCAATAGCTGACTGCTTTGCCACTTCGGTTCATATAGGTTGATGGTTTAAGGCAACAAATACTCCGGCCCTTAATTTTTAACAGTCCAATATCTCCCAGTCTTTGGGTCTGGAACGTAGCGCCGTCCGTTTGGGCAAGGTGCTCCACTATCTTAAAGCCAATGTTATGGCGTGTTTCCACGTATTCAGGGCCTATATTTCCGAGACCTACCACTAAAAATTTTTTCATGGGCGTCCTTTCCTCAAGTAGGGGCTTGTTCCAATTGAACCATGATTTTATAAATTGGAACATTGGTGTTGTTTAACTCATTGCAAAAGCACAAAAGCATCCCGTCCATAAGGTAATTGGTACGGGATGCCTTAATGGGAGCCTTAAAAGGCCCTTATATTCGTAAGAAGTTTACTCCTTGCCTTCGGCAGCAGCTTCGGCCGTTGCTTCGGCACCTTCGGCAGATGCTCCTTCCTCACCTTCTTCTACACCTTCTTCCTCTTCATCGTCCACTGCAACTGCGGCACGTGCGGTTTTCACCTGTACCACGACCGTATTATCTGGATGCAAAATAGTAAAATCATCGTTCAACAAGGTCTCCACGGAAATGTTCTGCCCTATCTTTAGTTTTGAAATGTCCACATCAAAGAAATCCGGTAGCTTGTCCGGTAAGGCCTTGATGGCCAATTTTCGTTTTCTGAACAATAGTCTTCCGCCATTGCGTACACCTGGTGAATTTCCCTGTAAGCGAACGGGAATATCCATAGTTACTTCCTTATCCGCGAACAATTGGTAAAAATCTATGTGCAGGATACTGTCGGTAACGGGATGAAATTGGATATCCTGCATTACGGCATCTATTTTATCCCCGTTTTCCAACTCAACCACAACGGTGTGTGCATTGGGCGTGTAAACCAAATTCCTGAACGCAAGTTCATCTGCTGAAAAATGTAATGGCTTTTCCCCTCCGTACACTACGCAAGGAACCTTTCCAGCATTACGTAGGGCTTTGGTCGCTTTCTTGCCCACGCTTTCTCTTTCTGATCCTTTAATTGTAATTGATTTCATTGTATGTATAAAAATTAATAATCCTATTTTATTTGTGGCTTCGTCTTGGCTCGGTCACCTCCCAAGAACTATACAATATCTTAAATTATCGCTACATTAAAAACTTGGAGGCAATGGAAGTATTGTGGTGCACCCTGTGCATAACATCCGCAAAGAGCTCTGCGCAGCTAAGTATCCTCACCTTTCCACTTTCCCTTTTTACAGGAATGGAATCCGTAATGATCAACTCCTTTAATTGGGAATCCTCGATTTTCTCAAAGGCATTCCCGGACAAAAGGCCGTGGGTGGTTATGGCTCTTACGCTTACCGCTCCCCGCTCCATCATAAGATCTGCCGCCCTGGTCAAAGTACCTGCGGTATCCACAAGATCGTCCACCAGGACCACATTTTTACCCTGCACGTCCCCAATAAGCTCCATATGGGAGATTACATTGGCCTTGGCACGTTGCTTATAGCATATTACCACATCGCTCTGCAGTGCCTTGGAATAGGCATAGGCTCTCTTGGAACCGCCCATGTCCGGGGAGGCAATGGTAAGGTTGTTCAGCCCCAACTTTTTCAAATAGGGCAAAAACAAGGTCGACGCGAACAGATGGTCCACGGGTTTTTCAAAAAATCCCTGGATTTGATCGGCATGTAAGTCCATGGTAATGATTCGTGTTGCCCCGGCAGCTTCCAACATTTTTGCGATCAATTTGGCTGCAATAGGTACTCTGGGTTTGTCCTTTCTATCCTGTCTGGCCCAACCAAAATAAGGCATTACCGCGGTAATGTGCCGTGCGGAGGCCCGCTTTGCGGCATCCAACATCAATAGCATCTCCATTAGATTTTCCGAACTGGGATTGGTAGATCCAATGATAAAGATGCGCGCACCCCTAACGGATTCCTCAAAGGAGGGCTGAAACTCCCCGTCGCTATATCTGGAAAAATGCACATTACCCAAATCCGTACCGTAGGATTTTGCAATTTTTTTAGCAAGATCAGCACTTTGCGTACAGGCAAAAATCTTAGGTTCCGGTACTTGGTATGGCATGTTTAAGGTCTTGTGTTACAGTTTTTTAAAGGCCCTTTTGATAAAGGAGGTGCAAATTTAGGAATTTATTCGGGTTCCCAAAGGCAAATGTTCCTATTTTTAGTTGGGAAATAGGAACAATTTTTTAGCTTTGCAATCCCTTTGCCATTATCCCGCCTGGCGGGAGACAGTGGCGCAACGGGTAGGTCTGTCTACTGATGGGTAAGCTCGCGGGCATGGATTTGGTGTTTCAGTGATTTCGGGATACGTGATATCCCTTTAAATAAAAGGAGAATATAATCTACGTTGGAAAGAGCAAAACTTGGCCGAAAAGTTAAAACGGTTTAATGGCCAGGGAAAAAACAGAAGATCGTGTGCCTCTCCGATTGCTTTAAACTGAGGAATCGGGGGGATGTGTAAGACCCAAGGAGAAGGGGAAAATTATTGGAAATCTGGGATAGGTAAGGAAACACTCAGAGGACTTTGAGGGCAAAGTAAAGAAAATGTTGGTTAAGCCTCGGTGGCGGAATTGGTAGACGCGCTGGATTCAAAATCCAGTGGTAGCGATACCGTGTGGGTTCGATTCCCACCCGAGGTACGGAGAATCCCTTAGGACTAATTTGGCTTAGGGGATTTTTGCATTTTAATAAGCCTGGGCAGTAAAAAGAAAGGGGTTTATCTAATGCGCTTTTATTGGATTGTGTGTTATGAACGATATTCTAGGTTGTTAATCCGGTATTTTGGATCAATTATCCATATATGGTTATTTTCATCCCTTAGAATGAAGTGTTAGGAGCGTAAAATTTAGAGTGAAGCTTGCAGAAGTAGCATTGTTCGATGCGTGAAATGCCATCGAAAAATATGAAGATGATTATTTTAAGGTAAGTAGTTACTGTATTGGCGCAGTGTCCCCCCCCAGTTTTAGCATTCAGTTTTGGATAAGATGTAGAGAGCCTTTATATTTTTTAAGAAGATTCGTTTACTGATTTGATAT
>JBCBSN010000171.1:0-9866 GCA_039819225.1 Bacteroidota bacterium
AACGCTTTGGGTGTAAAAGTGAAAACTAGGGCTAATGAACCATATACATTGGAATATAGGTAATGCTTTCAGAAAAGTCATTTGATCCCACAGGTATAGCCCCTTCAAAATACCCGGAACTATTAGGATGCCGAAAAGAATAAGCGTAACACCCAATAAAAAAATGGGTTTGGATACTTTGCTACGCAACATGAGATAAGTCCCGACCAAAAAGCCATGGCCCAGGGCCATAATTTCAAGAACAAGAAAAGTCCGCTCAGCTAGTGTCAAGTTGAATAAGTTAGCGTTTCTGAGGGAACTTTCTTCTTACCACAAAATAAGAATTTTCCGGGGAAAAGCATCTGCGACGGTAAAATAAAGTGCCCCCTAGAGGAAATGAATCCAATGAAGTCAGGTTTTGAAGGAAACTTCTTTTGTTCCATAAAGAAGATCTTTCTCCGGGCCCTTGGGCACAGTGGTTTCCTAGCTATATTACCTCTCCTTGTATAAGATGGTTTGGAAGGTCTCCATTCTAGTATTACGGCATCCTTTTCAACAAAAGCTTTTGGGCCTGTTTTGTGAAGGGCATGATTGTTTTTATGATTATCATTTTGATAATGAACTCATTTAGACTTTTTAGAACAATGTGAAAATTAAGGATTTTGTACCCGCTTGAAGGCCCGCCTGAACGGAACGCTCGCCCGTACCGTTCGGACGGGGGCAGGCTTTTTTGAGTTGCACCCGCCTTGCCGGGCAGATAGCGGGGCTACGGAAGGAAAAAAGATAGGGGCGAACGCATGGAAAGCCCCGTGGGCTTTCCAAAGAGAACAGCCAGCCGATGAAGTAGGTGCGAAAAAAATCATTTTTTAGCCATTTGAAAAAGTCTAAATGAGTTCAATAAGAAGGTTATAGATACTCAAGGATGTGCATCCTTAGATTTTCGAACCCAATGTTCTGAATATCCTTGATTTGAGTGCTTTCTTTAAGGTCTACAAAGCCTTTGTCCTCCTTTTCAAATTGGGAAAACCAAATACTACCATTGCCATTTCTTTCCACCACCATTCCTCCTGTGGGGCAGGACCAGCTATAGTCGTTCTTGAAGGCCCGAAAAGGCAATTTGTCCTGGGGGGCCAATCGTATTTCCCAGAGCCTCACCCTGTCGTTCTCAAAAAGAAGTCGGTTTCCCAATTTTAGCGGGAGTTCGGTTTGCCTTAGTTCGTTCAATAAATCTTCGTCCCAGTTCGTAAAGTCCCCCTCAGGATTCAGTTCGGCATGGCGCATAATTGTTTTTGTGCCAAAGATGTACCGCTACGGCAAAAATCGAAAACCATAGGGAGGTTAGCTGGTTTTGATTTCCGCTTTTAGAACTATTTTGTCCTTTTTTAGGACTTTTATGGTATGATTTGGAACAAAACCCTCAATAATCCTTAAAGTTTGGACCAGGGCATTCAATAATTCTCAAAGGTCTGGAATATAACTTCTTTGCCTAAATGCGTTCTGAAATAATGGATATCCTATCCTTTTTAGGCCGGTACGCCGTGAAGTAGGGCAAAAGCTTATTTACAGGGAGCTTCCTTAAAACGGCCCCCATTGCGCACCTCCATGCGGTAATCGTCAATTTTTTCCTTCAAATCGTAATTCTTAAATTGATACTTCGGAGTATATAAAACCTTGTCCCAATAATCGGTTTGGGGTTTGGAGGCCCGTAGGTCTCCCGTTTGTTCCATCCAATCCTTAAGTAGGGCTCTAAGTAGGGCCAGATCTTGCCCATATTTTGGGTTGTTAATTTCATTAGTCAGATTGTAGGGATCGCTGGCCAGCACGTAAAACTCTTCTGCAGGGCGTTTGCCAAAAGCTTTTTGAAAGTAATCCGTTTTGGATGTATCTCCTTCCATTTCCAGGATTAGGAACTTTGAAATTGAATTGTCCACATCCCCATATTGTCCAACAGCTTGGTGCACTTGGGGATTCCCTGCCGGCCAGCGATCCGGCTCAAAGTTTCGTATGTAAAGAAAGTCCTGGGTGCGCACGGCACGGGAAGGGTAACTCAAATCGCCCTTACGAACATTGGCATGACGTTCCCGTTCCAAAAACACTTTGGTCCTATCGCTTCGTTTCCCTTTATTCGCTCCAAAAAGCTCCAAAAGGCTATTACCACTAAATGATAATGGAACCTCCACTCCCGCAGCTTCCAAAAAAGTAGGGCCAAAATCAACAAAGTTCATAAAATCCAATATCCGCTTTCCTCCTTCAATATGTCCTTTCCAATACATGGCCAAGGGCATATGGCTACCATAATCGTACAAGGTGGCCTTGGCCCTCGGAAAAGGCATACCGTTATCACTGGTCATTACGATAATTGTATTATCCAATAATCCTTCCTTTTCCAATTGCGCTATAATGTTCCCACATTCCCGATCAAAACGTTCCACCTCAAAATAATAATCCAGTATGTCATTGCGCACACAGGGCAGGTCTGGCAAAAAGGCGGGCACCGTGATCCGATCTGCGTCCATACCGGAACGTATCCCGGTATTGGTCTCATAAACACGATGGGGGTCGTTACTCCCAAACCAGTATGAAAAAGGTTGGCCCTCGTTTCTGCCTGCCAAAAAAGTCTTGAAATCCGGATAATCCTTTCCTGCTGGATTGTGGGCATAACCCCCTGCCTTAAAATCCCCGGGGCCCCATCCCTTTCTACTTTTGCCCGTATGGTAGCCTGCCTTTTCCAATAGGGACATCCAATTGGGGAACTTATCCGGAATAACGGACCATAAATTCCCCGCACTTTCCATTTGGTGGGGGTAACGGCCCAACAAAATGCTGGCCCTGGAAGGAGAACAGGAAGGAGCGGCACAATATGCATTTTCAAAAAGAGCGCCTTTTTGCCCCAATTGATCAAAAACTGGGGTTCTCAAGACAGGATCCCCATAAATCCCGGCATGCGGATAGGACCAGTCATCTGCAATCATAAAAACAATATTGGGCCTGGTCAGTGGAACCTTAACTTCTTCATTTACATCAGGAACTCCTCCCAAAAAAAGAAATACCAAGCCAACCCCCGTTACTACGATCATTAACTTCCATAACACAAGGGTTGTCCAATTCATAGGGTTTGCTTATTTTCCATCGAATATAATATTTAAATCAAGAATATGGTCAAAGTACGTGTTCTGGTCGTGGGTTGTGGGCATATGGGTACCTCCCATGGAAGAGCCTATCAGCAACTGGAAGGTTTTGAAATTGTTGGGTTGGTAAGCCGAAAGCCCGAAAGTAGGGACAGGCTTTCACGGGAACTAGGAGGCCTTCCTACCTTTGGGAACTATGAAACCGCCCTTGAGGAAACCAAACCGGATGCGGTATCCATAAACACCTATCCGGATACGCATGGGGCCTATATTCGGGCCGCTTTAAATGCGGAAGCACATGTCTTTGTCGAAAAACCATTGGCCCTGACCGTGGAAGAGGCCCAAAGCCTGGCAGAGCTGGCAGAGCAAAAAAAAAGGAAAATGGTGGTAGGTTATATTCTCCGGGTGCATCCCGCCTGGGCCAAGTTTGTGGACGTGGCCCGTTCCCTGGGCAAACCTTTGGTGATGCGTATGAACCTAAACCAACAGAGTTCCGGTAGCAATTGGTATACCCATAAACAATTAATGAAAAGCATGTCCCCTATCGTAGACTGTGGGGTACACTATGTGGATATTATGTGTCTGATGACACAATCAGTTCCTGTTAGTGTGAGTGCCATCGGGGCACGACTTTCTGATGAAATCGGTTCGGATATGTACAATTATGGCCAATTACAGGTACGTTTCCAAGACGGTTCGCTAGGTTGGTACGAAGCCGGCTGGGGACCCATGATAAGCGAAACCGCTTTTTTTGTAAAGGATGTTATTGGGCCAAAAGGATGTGTTTCCATAGTTGACGAGGCCAAGGGCGATTCCGACAGTGTAGATGATCATTCCAAAACAGGTGCCCTAAAATTGCATCATGCCCAATTGGATAAAAACGGCAACTTCGCCCGATCGGATGAACGTATCGACACTTCTGACGAACCCGATCATGATGGTCTTTGCCTTTTGGAACAGGATTATTTTTTAAAGGCTATCCATGAAAATCTGGACTTGACCGATCATCTGCGGGATGCCGTAAATAGTCTACGCATTGTCTTGGCCGCAGATAAATCTTTTAAAACGGGGAAAACGGTGTTCTTATAGAAGCTCTGGGACCAGAAGTCTACTTGGGAAGCCTATTTTTTACCAAAGCGATTTGTCCCATATGATTCGCCTGATGTTCCATAACATGGTACCAGACCCAGTGATGATTTATACCCTCTTCCAGGTAGGAGGAAAACCAAGAGTCATCCTTGGTTTTGAGTCCTTTCAAGGTTTTTTCGCGTACTTCGTCCCAAAGATCCAAATAGTATTGTATTGGTTTTCCTTTCAGTCTTTTTTTGGATTCCTCGTTTAGGACACCGGCAATTCCTAGCCGATCCCGTTCTTGTTCCGTCCATCGCCGACCTTCCAAGGTTTCAATTTGATAATACGCTTCAGTAGACACCAAATGCATCACCAAAGCCCCGATGTTATTGGCATCCTTGTCGAACAAAAAGTCAGTTTGTGATTGATCCAAATCCTTTACTTGTAAGGTAATGCGGCCTTTTAAATCTTCCAACATACTGACCATTAAGCCTATATGTGGCGAGTATCCTTCAGCCGGGGAAATTTCATGTTGTGCCTGCCCTAGGGTTCCCATAAGGAGCAGAATGGCGTATACGGCTCTTTTCATCTTTTCACTGTTCTTTTTGAATCGTTAAAAGAGGCGGGCCAAGGAATCAATCTTTAAAAAGGGGAGTATCCATTAACCTAATCAGTCCTTTATCTTTTTGTTTTAAGATTCGTTTGGTACGGAGGTAACGGTCGTGGTTCCATGCGTCAAAATTATCTGCTTTAGGATCCATACTTCCAATACGGATACGTTCTGAGGCATGAATAAACTCGTTATTCCCGATCCACATGCCCACATGAACTACCTTCTCCTGGGTAGAATCGGTTGCCTTGGTGCCAAAGAACAACAAATCCCCTTTTTGAAGCGCATCAAAGTTTTGTACGGAATCAATCGGCTTTCCGGTATGGACCTGTTGAGAGGCATCACGGGGAATGACCATACCGTTCAAGAAATAAATGGTTTTGGTGAACCCACTACAATCCATTCCTTTGGTAGAGGTGCCGCCCCAAAGATAAGGTACGCCCATCAGGGCTTGTGAAGTGAACACCAAGTCATCAACTGTAGGATCCAAACTTTTTACCCAATCCGCATATCTTTCCGTTTCCTCATTGCGTACAAGGGCCTTCCTGCCATCTGGAAACCGAACGACTACATGCTTGGCGGTATATTTCAGGACTTCCAGGACGTTGCCCGCCACCAAATCCGATACCCGTTCCTTTTCGTCCTCACCTAGAAAAGCATGTCCATAGGTTTGGGTATAGATAAGCTTGTCCGTTCCTTGCCACTGTTCAAAACGCTCGTTATCCATAAGCTCGATCCCTCCTGCATCCACCCAGGAAAGATAGTTGTCCGGAGTTTGAATGTAATACCAACTCCCTTTTTTCTTCAACACCTTTACCGGGGTTCCCAAAGTGGCCTGCGTGGCAAGTTCCGCCGAATGCTTTGGGTTGCCTCTTAAATTGGCTACTGAGAGCGTTACTACGGCCTGGGTATTGCCCTGAAGCTCCTGTGACGGCAAAATTTGGATGCTGTCCACAAAATTTATTTTTTCTCTGTCCAAACGTTCCTTTAATTCGGCAACCGCTTTGGGCAGGTTACTCTCCCCTCTCAAAATACACATGCCCCCTACTTCCGAAGCATCTACCTGAAACAGCGCCACGCGTTTGTCCGGTGCAAACTTGGACTGTACTGCACTAATATGAATGTCCAAGGGAATATTCCCTTTGTTTTTAGTAGTGCAGGATACAAATAGAACAGGAAGCAATGCAATAAAAGCCCTTAAGGATAGGTTCATATAATTTCCTTTGTTCAAAAATAGCCATAATCCTTGAATTGCTTGTATTTGTTAGGAACTGCTCTACGGTAACTTGGGAACATTTTTTATAAATTCGCCCTAAATGGGAAAACTAAGGGTCATAGAGCTTTTTGCGGGCGTGGGCGGATTCCGTTTGGGACTAGAAAATACGGGTAGCTACAAGGTAATATGGAGCAACCAATGGGAACCTTCCACCAAGGCCCAGCACGCATCAAAGGTATATGAAGCCCGTTTTGGGGCCCAAAATCATAGTAACCAAGACATTACTGAGGTAGGAACCACAGAAATACCGGATGGCGACATTCTGGTTGGGGGGTTTCCCTGCCAGGATTATTCCGTAGCTACCACACTTCAGAATTCCAAAGGGCTGATTGGGAAAAAGGGAGTGCTGTGGTGGAGCATACAACGCATTTTGTCCGAGAAAAAAAACAAGCCCAAATACCTACTGCTAGAAAATGTTGACCGATTGTTAAAATCACCGGTGGCCCAACGTGGTCGTGATTTTGCCATCATGCTCAAAAGTTTGGAGGAGCTTGGCTATGCTATAGAATGGCGGGTGGTCAATGCAGCGGATTATGGCATGCCCCAACGTAGAAGACGTATTTTTTTCCTTGGCTATCATAAAAGCACGCCCTTGTATCAATCCCTGAAAAAAACAGATAAGATCCAATGGATATATGAGAATGGAACTTTGGCATCCGCTTTTCCGGTAGATAATCCATATACCGGGCCTATGGATTCCTCAAAATCTAGAGGTAAAACCGAAGTCTTTGAAATAGAGGGTGACCTGGTTACCATTTCCACCAATTTTAATCAAGGGCAAAAACGATCCCCATTTAAAAATACCGGGGTCTTCATGGAAGGACGGGTAAATACCGTAAAAACAAAAGCCCGCTACACCGGGAAATCTTCCGTATTGGGAAGCTTGCTTCAAAATGGGGAAGTCCCCGATCTTTTCTATATTCCTGAAACCGATTATTCAAAATGGGAATATGTAAAGGGAGCCAAAAAAGAGACGAGGACCGCTAAGAGCGGGTTCCAATATGAATACAGCGAGGGCGGTATGAACTTCCCTGATGCCTTGGACAAAGCATCGCGAACCATTATTACCGGAGAAGGAGGTAAAACCCCTTCCCGCTTTAAACATGTAGTGGCCACGCCCAAAGGCCTGCGCCGTTTAACCCCCATTGAGTTGGAGCGCTTAAACATGTTTCCCGATAACCACACCAAACTGGAAGGCGTCTCGGATACCAAACGCGCCTTTTTTATGGGAAATGCGTTAGTAGTCGGAGTTGTTGAAAAAATAGGAAAGGCCCTAGTAGCTCATATGGTGAAATCGAAGTAAGGTCAATGGCCTTTTTCCAATATAATATGCGACTTTATACTTCGCTTCCGAAGGATGTACAGACCGATGGGTCTGTAACGCATCCCAACATGAAACATTACTGTACTTTTTATGTGATTCATAGCCATAGAAGTGTAATTCATAAGGAAAACACTTGAAATTCTTTTATAGCACCTTTGATAAACCGACCATGGTGTCCAATTCGTAAAAATCGTATCTATGCTTTTCTATGCTTTTTTGAACATTCGAATATGGGGAATCCCATCTTCCAAATACCCATCACCTACTTGCTCAAAACCCAAGGAACCATAAAACTTTATGAGGTATGCCTGTGCCGATACCACTATTGTTGGTGTATTAAAGTAATGTTGTACCGCCCTAATGGACGCTTCCATTATTTCCTTGCCATACCTATGTTTCCGTTCTTCCTTATCCACCACCACCCTTCCAATACTAGCCTCAGAAAAATAATCCCCTGCGTCGAAAATACGTGTATAAGCCACCAGAATATCCTCCTTTTTGCCAAGAACATGAAGTGCCTTATCATCCTTCCCGTCCAAATCCTGATATACACAATCCTGTTCCACAACAAAAACTTCCGAACGTAATCTCAAAAGGGCATAAAGTTCTTCTTTGGTCAACTGGTCAAAGGTTTTTATGTGTACTTGCATTAATCCTGCACAATAAGTTGTTTGTTATCACATTTACCAAATTCCGGTTGGATATTCACATGGTTAATGCCATGATTGTGATAGAGTACTTCCTCTATCCTATTCAAAATCATATCAAACTCGGAAAG
Organism: Bacteroidota bacterium; assembly: GCA_039819225.1. GTDB lineage: Bacteria > Bacteroidota > Bacteroidia > Flavobacteriales > Flavobacteriaceae > Ulvibacterium. The sequence continues at coordinate 8,167 of JBCBSN010000171.1, forward strand.
TTTAATATCCTTTATAAAATCAATATGGGCCTCTAAATGTATTTCGTCCTCATTCAATTGCCATATATGCACATGGTGCACATTCTTTACATGCTCCATACGCAAAATAGCATCCTCTATTTTTTTAATTTCCACGGATCCCGGGGTAAAAAGCATTAGTACGCGAGTAGATTCAATCAACAGATTCCAACCCATATAGATGAGGTATAGCGCTATGGCCAATGTTAACGAGGGATCCACCCAGAACCATTGGAAATACTTCATTAAAACACCACCTATAAGAACGGCTACGGAAGCTATCATATCCGTAAACAAGTGCAGATAGGCCGATTTCATATTCATATTCTTCCGGGAATCCCTTCTTAACAACAAAACACTAAACCCATTGGCAGCAATACCCAACAGGGATAACCAAATGACCAGATCGGATGCTATTTCCTGGGGATTAAAAAACCGATCTAGAGCTTCTTTAATCAAAAAAACAGCAATTACGATCAAGGTCGCCGCATTAACGAAGGCGGCCATAATCTCAGCCCTTTTATATCCAAAAGTTCTATTGGTAGAGGCTTTCTTATTGGAGAGAAAATTGGCGATATAACTAATAATCAGTGAAAGAACATCACTAAAGTTGTGGAGCGCGTCTGAAAGCAGGGAGAGACTGCCCGATAGGATTCCGCCGATTACCTGGGAAACGGTAATCAACATATTCAGCACTATGGAAACCAATAGATTTTTCCCGCTTAAGCTCGTATGATCATGATGATTGGCATGGGCCATAGCAAAACACTATCGAATCTTAAGTGCCCATCAGTTGCAGGGAATCTTCTCTATACGACGCTCATGCCGTCCTCCCGTAAACGCGGTATTAAAAAAAATACGTACCATTTCAAGAGCCTGGGGCAAAGCAATAAAGCGAGCGGGCAAACTTAGGATATTGGCATCATTATGTTCCCTGGCCAATTGCACGATCTCCTTGTTCCAACAAAGCGCACAACGGATGTTCTGGTGCTTGTTGGCTGTCATTGTGGCACCGTTCCCCGTACCGCAGACCACAATGCCGTAATCTGCCTCACCACTTTCCACATCGTTGGCCACGGGATGTATAAAGTCTGGATAATCTACGCTATCCGTACCATCCGTACCATGGTTGATCACTTCATTTCCCATTGATTTCAACAAACCGAGGATGGCCAATTTGTATTCTGTTCCGGCGTGATCGTTCCCAATTGATATCTTCATTATGCTAAACCATGGTTCCTAAAGACAAAGGTACAAAATCCTGTGCTTGCCCTAACAACCACCTATGTATTGTAATCCCTGTTGATTAAATATGTATTACATGAGCGCCGTAGTTAACAAAGGCCCAAAAAGTTTTAATTAAAAAAGTTGACGGTTTAAAACCTATTCCGCAATAAAAATCCAAATCTGTCCGTCCAAATAATTCTCTGAAAATTTAGACCCAACTTATTACAGCATCAACGCTTTTTAATTAACATTAAGTTAACCTTAAATTTTCAAAATAAACATGTTGAAATCGGTTATCAACCTGCTTTAATAACTTTCATAACCTCCTCTTTTTTAAATAGGATGAATACTAAAAGAATGTCGATAAAAATAGATTTCGGTTCATAGCAAATTTTTCACTAATTATTTATCACGGTTATGCACAAGCTATTAAAGCAGGTTGATAACCGATTTCA
>JBCBSN010000172.1:0-9835 GCA_039819225.1 Bacteroidota bacterium
TCTCCGTAAGGACCAGGAACGTAAATTTTTGGGTAATTGAAGTTATCCTCTTTCTACTGGTCTCATCCAGTTTCACGGTCTTGTCAAAACGGGCCATACGCCTATCATTAAGCGTGGTGTAACCAGTTAGCGTATCCGTTTGCTCCGGGGCTGTGGATTTTCCCTGGAAAGCCAAATCGGACACCATGGCCCTGTATTGTTCATAGTAAATGGCTTTGGGCAAACTATCCTGAATCTCTTCCTTTGCGGTCTTGTACATAAAGGTTTCCATAATAAAGGTTTTTCAAATACAAAATTAAGGCTCCCACATCTAGGCCGGGGTAACTTGGGTTACATTGGTAGTCAAAGAGGGACAAAACTTACAATGCCCGGATTTATCCCATTTCCCATCTCAAAACCAAAAGGCCCACAAAATGGTTTTTGCCAGGCCTTCCGTTCCAAATGTATATTGATCAAAACCCCTATGGAAAAAGGATATTTGGGCGCGAATCCAGTTGGATATCTTCCTCGCACTCCAGGTAAATAATATCAGCTAACTCAAAATGCATCCTTTCATAGGGGTTAAAGTCCTCAGGAAGATAGACATAGGTATCAAAGTCCAAGACAATTTCAGCTTCTTCCTCTATATAATTAATTGTGGCAAGATCCAAATCGTGCTCCAGATTGGTTACAATTGGAGTCTGCGCCTTTAAACCAGTCATTACAAATAGGGAAGCCAATATTCCAAAAGACAGTCCCTTCTTCCAGTTTTTGTTCATAGTTGTTTATTAAAAGGAGTATGGTGTTTACCGAATCTATTTATAGCTAACGTCTTCCTCCACATTATCTTAAAAGCTCCTTGGCCTTGATACTTTTTACAACATCGGCAAAAAGGCTCTCCACCCCCTCGGAAAAATTATCTCCTTCTGGTCTGCGTAGGGCCGCTATGGAACTGCCATCTTTCATTTTGAGAATGCTCACAACCTCTACCTCCATTCCTTGAAACTTTAATAGGCCTTTAAGGTCGGATAGGGTGTGTTTTTCAAAATGAAGGGAAGCATACACAAATTCATAGATAGACTTAGACGGTTTTCCAAGCCTCAACAACATTCTGGGGCGTATTGGAATTTCGGCATCCTTCGGTACCCCTACCTTCTTCTCTTTTACTGTTTCATACCCTGGAAAAGGCAAGACTACTTCTTTCTTCATCCATCTGGGATTTCCAAATAGGCCAACTCTTCGAGGAACTACCTATTTCATTTTCCAATCGGTTACGAAGATAAATTAGAAAATTCAAAATTAAAAGTATTACTATGTTAATTAACAATTAAAAATCTCTAATTTAAAAGTAATACTATTATATTTGGTTAAAATCATACACAATCTTTACCAAATACTAAAAAGACCGCAAACCGACCGGATTACCAAATCCGACAGGCAAGACTTTTAACGTATCCTTTAAAAAGGCTAGATAAAACCTTTCACTACTCCGGCCCCAAAGGAATGCAAAGTTCAAGACCGTAAGATGACTCCTTAGCCTAAAGGGTGTGATTGCCATTAATGTAAAGATCCATTGGATAGTGAAGTACTTTCCCGCAACAAACCGCTGGCCGGTTACAGATTTTCCGGATTAACCGCCAGGCTGTTGAACAATTTGGCCTTGGCCGAAAAGAATTTGTTCTGCACCATATTTTGCTTCAGTTCCGCGTCAATGAGGCTACTTTCCCGGGAGTTAATCAAAAAAATGGAACTCTCCCCGAAACTGAACTTGCGCTCCTCAGCGGCTAAAAGCCTGTAGTAGTTACCCACAATATCGGCGATAAGGACATTCTGCCTTTCAAAGGAATCCAGTTCGGCATAAATGGCCAAAATTTTGTTGCGTATGGTTATGCTGGCATTGTCCAGTTCCCATTGGGCATCCTGAAGCTTAAACTTAGCCAACCTTAAATCGCCCCTTTCCTTTCGTAAAAAGATCGGAAAACGAAACGTTAGACCGCCCTTATACTCGCCAAAATCAAAGGAGCCGATATCATCTGGGGTCTCTGTGAGAAAATTGTACTCCAAATCTATTGTGGGCAATAGTTTGTTGGATTTTAAACGGCGGTTAACCTCCAAGCCATCTATCTTGTATCCTAACGAAAGTAGTTTTGGATGGTTATCCAGCGTAAAGCTATCCAAGGGTCTTCCCAAGATTTCAAGAACCCTGTCAATTTCATCTCCAAGTTCAGTGTCCGGTACCACATTGGGCTGAAGCTCCAGAGGGATATTGTCCCCGATCCACAGAAAACTGGAGAGCTCCAAGGACTTATGGGTTAACTCAACTTTAGCCTGTTCCAGGCTCAAGGCCCTATTATCAACGGCAATCCTTGCCTCTACCGTATCAATGGCCGCGATATCCCCGGCCAAGGCACTGCGTCGTATCCCTTGAAACCGTACCGTAGCATTCTCCAAAAAATTCTCGAATATCCTGCGATCGTTGTATGCTTGGAGCCAGTCAAAATAGGCGAGGGAGGCCTCGAACAGGATTTGGTTCACTAAAAGATCTCTGTCTGCTTTGGACTGCTCACGAAACAATTTGGCCTGGCGCAAGGTGGCCATACGTTCATTGATCCAAAACCCCTCCGCAAGTGACATGGATATCCCAGCGGCATACAGTCCGTCTTCGGGAAGGCTCAACGAATTATCCAAGAAATCGCCCTCGTTCCTTTCAAAATTACCCTTAAGCTCAATGCCATACCAGGTAGGAATTTTAAAAGTGGCATTGAGTTCATCATAGTATTCAAGGTCCTTGAACTCCTTTCGTTCGTAATCCACTTCAATTTTCGGGTCAAAACCGCCACGGGCCCTCATAAGATTGGCTTCCCCGATGCTTACGGCCAACTCCCCCTGCTTGGCTATGGGATGGTACTTTTTTACGTAACCTAGGAATTCCCCGAACCTCAGAACCAGGGTATCTGGTTCCTGTCCATAGCCCAGCGTTGCCATACAAATGACGATAAGAAAAAGAATAGGCCTGCCCATATCTATTTTTTATCCGCTTTTGCCATTTTACCTCCCTCTGGTTGATAGTAGTTGGGAGGGAAGCCGTTGAGTTGCCGCCATAGTTCGAACCAAATGGGCACATCTTCCAACAGGGCAATGGTATCCGCTCCGGAGCCTACCCTAAGATCTTTTGGCCAAGGATGGTCATTAGGATCTGGCGCCAGTAGTATCCTATACTTGCCATTGTCGCTAATAAAAGTCTCAATGGCCACGATGACGCCCCCATAGGTCCCATAGGAAAGATTGGGCCATCCGCTAAAGATAATGACCGGCCAACCGTCAAACTGAATCCTTACCTGTTCCCCCAAATGCATTAGGGGAAGATCGATGGGCCTTACAAAAGTTTCTACGGCCATTTCGTAATCAGCGGGCATTATACCCACAAGTTGATCCCCTTCCTTAAAGGTCTCCCCGATTCCGGACTGGATGGCCCTATTGATAAAACCCTTACGGGGGGCCCTAATATAGTACATATCGTTCCGCATCTCGTAATTGGTGAATTCATTCTCCAATTTGGTGACCTGTGCCTCGGAATCGAACTGGCTGGACTGCGCAGTGAACATATCGCTCTGTGCCTTGGCAATCTTATCGGCATATTCCGCATTTACCCTTGTAATTTCTATTTGGGCATTGATAACCTCGTTCTTACTGGCCAACAGTTTGTTCTCTTGGGAAATAAGTTTTGCTTGTGCTTCCTGTTGTTTTAACCTCTTTTCCTCCACATCGGTAACCGCTTTTAGCCCTTCGCCTTCTAACTGCGAGGTACGGTTGAACTGTCTATCGGCTATAGTGATATTGGTATTGGCCGCTTCAAGGTCTATACTATCGCTTTGCACCTTTAACCTGGCCTGTAAGAGCTTGTTGCCTGCTTGTTCCAATTTAAGGCCCAATTCCTTTTCAAGTGCCGTAATCTGGTTCTGCAACGCCTTTACCTTCTCCTGATAGGACATTACGGACATGGATTTCGCCTTGATCTGCTGGCCCGTCCGTTCTACCAACATGGGGTCAAAATACTCGTTCTTGACCTCGGAAATATGTAATATGGTATCTCCCTCCTGTACAAAGTCCCCTTCCCTTACGTACCATTTTTCAATTCTCCCCGGAATGGGCGATTGTATGGTCTGGGGCCTCTGGTCCGGGGTCAAGGTGGTAAGGTATCCCTCACCAGTAACATTTTGAGTCCAAGGCAGAAAAAGGATAACGACACAAACTATGGCAAAACCTTTTAAAAATCGGTTAAAGTGTTTGTAATGTCTTCTATGGAAAACCTTCTCCGTGGATCTATATCCCTTTAAATCCACATTTTTGTTTACACTGTTTCTGGATATGTTTAACATGGATCTTATTTTTCGCTAGTTAACTTCCCTTCTTCCAGGGTAAGGATCCGTCCGCATCGGCTCAACCATCTAGGATTCTGGCTGGCCACCACCAAGGCCCAAGGACTATCCTGATGTGTAAGAAAGTCCATAATCCTTACGGCCTCTTTTTCATCAAATTGATCCAAGGGATCCTTAAGGATCAACAATTCCGGTTTTCTTACGATACTCCTCGCCAAGACTATTTTCTTGGAAATGGTATAGGATACCTGCTTTCCTTCTGGATAGATCATTGTCTTTAGGCCTTGGGGCTGTTCCTTTACATAATCCGTAAGACCTGTTTTTTCCAAGGCCCAATAAATATCCTCGCTTGAGATAGAAGTATCCCCAAAGGTAATATTATCAAAAATAGTGCCCTCAAAAGGCGATTCCTCCGTAAGGGACTGTCCCAGATGTGATCTGTAATAATTTAGATTAAGCCCTTTAAGCGACACATTATTTATATAGATATCCCCGTCGGTAGGCTGTATAATACCTGCTATTAAACGCAATAAGGTAGATTTGCCCGAACCATTGGGCCCTTGCAGCAAAATGGTGCAATCCGGGGTTATGGTAAGTGAAATATCGTCGATTATCTTTCTTCGGGTGTTCGGTATATAGTAGGTTACATTGGCCAACTCTACTGTAAATCCTTCATGTTCCTTAAACGGTTTTTCCCCTTGTTGCGGTTCCAGTTCCTTGTCTACCACCTGTCCTAATTTTTCCAATGAGGTAAGGACGTCATAAAAGGACTCCAATCCAAGAATCAACTTTTCTACCGAGGCAATGACCAAAAGGATAATAATCTCCGCGGCAACGAACTGACCGATGTTCATCTCTTGGTTTAGCACCAGCAGACCTCCGATCAAAAGCAAGCCGGCGGTAACCAAAATCTTGAACCCGATCATCTGGATAAATTGCAGTACCAAAACCCTAAAATGATTTTCACGTGCATCAAGATAGCCTTCCACAAGGGAATCACTTTTGGATAAGGCATGGGTGGTATGTCCGGATAATTTAAAACTTATAATAGACCGGGCCACTTCCTGAATCCAGTGTGCTACTTTGTACTTATTCTTGGATTCTGCCAAGCTGGTTTCCAGGCCTTTTGTTATGGTAAACTTAAAGACAATATAAATCAGCACAATCAGTAAAATACCATAAATAATAAAAAAGGGATGGTAAAAAGACAGCAATAAAAGTCCGAATACAATTTGCAACAAGGCAGTTGGAAAGTCCACTAAGAGTTTGGACAATCCCTTCTGTATGTTCAAGGTATCAAAAAAGCGATTGGCCAATTCGGGGGGATAAAAATTGCGGAGTTCGCTCATTTTTATTTTCGGAAATCGATACGCAAACTCAAAGGAGGCCCTGGTAAAAATCTTCTGTTGCACGTTCTCAATGATACGTATCTGCATTAACTGCAAAATCCCTACAAAAGCCACGCCAAGGGTAACCAATACGACCAATATGATCCATGAAGTGCTCACCTGGGCCCCTTGTATCAAGTTGATGATCGCCTGGATACCCAAAGGCAGCGAGAGATTGACTAGCCCTGCAAAAATGGCATAGTAAAATATCTGGAGAACGTCTTTTCTGTCTAATTTCAGCATGTTGACCAGACGTTGCCAGGAGGTCAATATATATTTGGCCATTATTTTGTTTTAAGGGCATTAAAGACCAGATGCGTAAAAAACTCCGTTGGGGTCGTACTTTCGTCGCAATCCGTCATTGTGGTAAAATGTTCCTTTAAAAAATGTTGGTGCAGGGCGCCCTCTAACAGCGTACTTGCAAGACTGGAAGGATAGGGATAGCCCTTGTTCACGGCACCGATCATCTTACTGATGCGGTTCACCAATCTTTTGTAAATCACAAAGTATCCCTCCTTGTTCTCGCCGTCCACTTCTTTTGACAAATAGGATTTGGAATACTCGTTAATGACTATTTTGTTCAATTGAACCTCGTTTATATGGGAAAAAGCTGAATCTTCCTTTACTTCCCGGGTCATGATCTCAATGGCTGTTTTCAGTTTTTTTCTTACATCTGGCATATTGTTCGTGGAGAAGACCAACTGATATTCCAACCATCCCCAGTACCAAGAGGCAAGGTACAAAAGCAATTTATGCTTATTCTCAAAATAGCGATATACCGAACTTTCATTGGAACCTATGCTCGCACCCAACTTTCTGAAGGTAAATTTTTCAAAACCTAAGTTGTGGATCATACGGATGCTCTCCTCCACTATTCTCTTGCCAAGATCCGATGACTCAGGATCCTTGATATAAATTTTTTCGTTTATATGAATTCTGACCGATTGTAAGAGCTGTTCCATTTATTCAAGAATTTTGGTCAAATATAATAGTAATACTATCATATTTTGATAGTTTAACAATTGTTTAACGCGAGGCTTGCTTTGCAGATTGTGTTTCTTTGCTATATTTGCATTCAGCAATGTTTAAAATTGCCAAAATCGTAATGAAAGCCACTTATTTTAAAATATATGCAATAACGGTTACCATTTTTGGGTCTCTCTTTCTTGCTAATGCGCAACAAACGGGGGTATTGGCCTTTGACGATTATCAGAGTGTACGTACATCGTTTTCATCGTCCGTACATGAAATACAACTACCGACCGACGATGTTTTGGCGATTATGGGAGGTCTCAACGATTGGGACGGAATGAACAACTATTTCAACATATTTGGCAGTAAGCTTATTGTAGAGCGAATGGATCATAATACCGATGGATCAAAGCAAATTGTCCTAAGAAGGGAGGATGGTAAGGATTTTTACAACCTTTTCCCCACTATTACGGCCAGGTTGATTCCCTTGCAACAAGGGTTACAGCCTTAAAAATGTACCTGACGCCCTAACGGGCCATTAACTATTATAAATATAAATAAATTCTATTATGAAAACTGTAGTATGTTCCCTAATTTTTGCCTTGGCAGCTTTTAGTTCCAATGCGCAAAGTGATTCAGATTTAGTCCAAGTAGGCGATGTCCTGACCATTGGTACCGCAGAAAATGGAAATTTTAACCACATTGATTTTCCCAGAAAAAATTTGATTATCAAAAGAGGTGGTATAGCCAATATGAAAAGCGTATATGGCAATGTAGTCGTAGTTACAGATGTAAAATCCATGAATGATGGTAATACGGAAGTTGTTTTGAAGCGCAAGGATGGCCGCAAGTTTTTTAGGCACCTTGCCTCAGTAAAGGCAGATTTGGAAAATGCCTTGGCAGATGGAGAATTAAAGCAATCCAATGCCACCATAAACAACGAGATTGCCAAGAGGTAGAACACTACTAGTCTTCCCAAATATAAAAAGCGCACCGGCCTTTCCCGATCGTATTCGCTAGACGACAGGGGTTTAGGGCCGGTGCCCCTATTTAAGGGAAAAAGGTCAAAGTCTATTTTTGAAAACTGTCTTTGGACGGGGCGGAAAAAGTGTCTCGAACGGATTCTTTATCCTTAATTTTCTCTTACCCCTTCACGATGAAGTAGGATAGAGTTATCCCCTATGGATTTACATCGGATTATCCTCAAGTCCTGGCAAAAACTACATACATGTCCCCAACTTACTTCATAAGTTCGCGTGATATTCTAATATGAATATAAATAATGATTAATAAAGAAAAACGTTACTTTTGCGCAAAGCCGAAATTCGGCAGCGTATAAACTATATAAATAAATTTTTCAACTTTACTATGGATACGATAACGGTAGCAAAAGGGGATGGCATTGGACCCGAAATAATGGATGCCACCCTAAAAATAATTCTAGGGGCCGGTGCCAAATTAAATATTGAGGAGATAGCAATCGGTGAGCAGGTATATCTGGCCGGAAACACGGCAGGCATTGCGCCGGAATCCTGGGAAAGTATCCGTAGGAACAAGGTTTTTCTAAAGGCACCCATTACCACACCTCAGGGAGGTGGCTATAAAAGCCTTAATGTTACTACCCGTAAATCCCTCGGCCTGTATGCCAACGTGCGCCCCTGCAAAAGTCTTCATCCCTTTATAAGCACTAAACATCCAGAAATGGATGTGGTCATTATCCGTGAGAACGAGGAAGATCTTTATGCCGGTATAGAGCACCAACAAACGGATGAAGTAGTACAATGCCTTAAGCTCATTAGTAGACCGGGGTGTGAAAAAATCGTTCGTTATGCCTTTGAATTTGCCAAAAAATATAACCGCAAAAAGGTGACTTGTTTTACCAAGGACAATATAATGAAACAGACCGATGGTCTTTTTCACCGTGTCTTTGATGAAATTGCTGCAGAGTACCCTACTATAGAAAATGAACATTGGATCGTAGATATCGGTGCCGCAAAGTTGGCCGATACCCCTGAAATTTTTGATGTGATCGTTATGCCCAACCTCTATGGCGACGTACTTTCCGATGTGGCCGCGCAAATCACGGGATCCGTGGGCTTGGCCGGATCCGCCAATATTGGCGAGGAATGTGCCATGTTCGAGGCCATACATGGCTCTGCGCCCAGAAGGGCAGGACAAAACTTGGCCAACCCTTCCGGTTTATTACAAGGTGCCATAATGATGTTGAATCATCTGGGTCAGACCGAGGTTGCCGAAAAAATACAGAATGCTTGGCTCTGTACCATGGAAGAGGGCATCCACACCTATGATATTTATGAAGAAGGATCTAGCACCCAAAAGGTAGGTACCAAAGAATTTGCCGACGCCGTTGTGGCCAATTTGGGCAAGACGCCCAAAACACTGGCAAAGGTTAGCTACGATAACAGATCACCGCTACAACTCCTCAAATATGACCGCAAGCCCCTAGCCAATAAAGAATTGGTGGGTGTGGACCTTTTTGTCCATTGGCCCGGTTTTGATGCCAATGAAATAGGCTCCATATTGCAAAAATTGGATAGCGATACCGCCAAGCTGACTATGATTACCAACAGGGGCATTAAGGTTTGGCCACGTGGTTTTAAGGAAACCTTTTGTACCGATCACTGGAGATGCCGATTCTCTGTCGAAGACGGAAAGGATATGACCAAGGACGAAATTGTGAGGCTTATGGGGGACGCGGTAACCCATAACATTGATGTCATAAAAACGGAGAACCTATATACCTTTGAAGGAAAACGCGCTTATTCGTTGGGTCAAGGGCAATAAACAGAAAGTGGAGTGCCCTCCAGACCGGGAAGGTAAAGGTCTTCCTGCATGCGAGGGCACCCTAAAGTTAGTGGAAGGCGACTTCTCTCCTGCGGAGGCCGCGGACGTACTGCTCTCCCTGATTAACGACAAAATAAAATTCCATACCGTACAGGCCCTCAACTTAAAGGAGGGCTACCAAGAAGATACTTCGCATTCCGAACAGCGTATCAAAGAGCTTAAGGAAGCAAAGAAGATGGTCAAGGATTTAGTGATAAAAGCTCAAATAGAGGGATTGACCATTGAGATAAACAGTCCTATAAATATTCGGTT
>JBCBSN010000173.1:0-9818 GCA_039819225.1 Bacteroidota bacterium
AATTTCAAGGGGTATTACGGAAGATGCAGACCGAAATGGCAACGCCCATACAATACTATATGGTTTTTGAAGACGATTTTCTGCATATGAACCAGCTTTTGGACAAAACCGTCCAAATCAGCTTTATCAAATACCAATGCCTCAACTGTGGGAAGGATCTCCCCATTTACCGGCAAGGCTTCTGCAAGATCTGCTTTTATGAGACTCCAGCCGCCGGGGATTGGATCATGCGACCGGAACTGAGTACCGCCCATCTGGATAAGGAAGACCGTGACCTGGCTTATGAAAAAAAGGCGCAATTGCAGCCTCACGTAGTATACTTAGCCAATAGTAGCAACATAAAAGTAGGAGTAACCCGAAAATCCCAGGTGCCTACCCGCTGGATCGATCAGGGCGCCCATGAGGCCATTGAGATCGTAGAAGTCCCCAATAGATATCTGGCCGGTATTACGGAGGTGGCCTTAAAAGACCATTTAAGCGATAAGACCAATTGGCGCAGGATGCTCACCAATACCATAAATGACGAAAACCTTGTGGAGTGGCGCGATAGGCTCAAGGCGTTTGTCCCAGATGAAGCGGTCGATTATTTCATTACCGACAATGAGGAGACCCATATGGAATTTCCGGTTTTGCAGTATCCGGAGAAAGTAAAAAGCCTCAACTTGGAAAAAACCCCATCCTTTACCGGGGTCCTAAAAGGGATAAAGGGACAGTACCTTATTTTTGAGGACAATACGGTTTTTAACGTTCGGGGACATGAGGGATATTTTGTGGGGTTGAAAATTAAGGCTTAACCAAAAAACCTGACAGGTCTATTTGACCGTATCCTTTTTTTTCCCTAACAAACCTCCCAAAATACTTTTGGCAGTTTCCTTTACGGCATCTTTTTCGGGGGTTGCAAGGGAGTCTGTTCCCTCCTTTGTTTCTGCTTCCTCTTTGTTTCCTCCTAAAATACTACCCAAAACCTCCTTTACCCCATCGTTTGTATTGGTTTGCGTGGAATCCTTAGAATTATTGGACAGCAGGCCACCGATCAAATCCGAAGCTTGTTCCTTGCCCTTATTGAGAAGCTTCTGTTTTTGGATTTCCACCAACTGGGCCGTAAGATCCTTTACCCCGGAAGTAAGATCCGTGCCTACGGTAGGGCTGGTATAACTTCCCCCGATATTGGCCGTTACGGGAATGGTAAGATTATCCATTTCGGTATCATCGATTTGAGCGATCAAGCCGCTTACCTCCTCGCCTAGATATTTGGCCGGCACTTGCAAAACGGCTTTATAGTCTAACTTTTGATCAAAGGTATGACCCCCACCTACATTAATGGCGATATCCTTATAGTTGAGCGTAAACGGTTTCACGCGTACCAGACCGTTCTCAAAGGAAAGTGACGTCTTTAGGTCCTTTAAATTCAGGTCCTTTATATCTAAAAAGTCAAGTTTGCCATCCAGGGTCGATAACAACGGAGCCTTTTCCATAGCCACCTGCTCTGTCATTAAATTGGCCAGGGCATTGCCCGTAAGGCTGGTTAGCATGGGGCTAAAATCGTTTGTAAGCTTTCCGGAGAGCTCCAATTGGGTATCCATTTTTCCTTGTAGCACTTGAGCTATCGGGGCAAGTGCCTGGAACATTTCCAAGGATTTAAAGGTCTCCCCAATGCCCAATTGGGACATATCCAATTTCATGGAGAAATCAGGGGTTTCCTCTTTGGTGGAGACCGCTCCGTTAAAGGCTACCTTTCCTCCAAAAAGCGAAGAGGTCATATTGCTCAAAACCGCTTTTTGATCCTTTATCCTGAGGTTGCCTTTTACGTCGGTAAGCCTAAGGTTATCATAAATTACCGTATTGGCAGCGGCACTGACAGCTACATCCAAAAAAGCGGGAATCTCTATTTTCCCTTCAACTGGGGAGGTGGAATCCGAGGCATCCTTTTCTTCAGCACTTTCGGTATTTGATTCCTCCGTCATAAAATCGTTCAAGGCAAAGATGTCGGAAGTCATTTTAAAATTCCCTTCTACCCTCTCGTCATTGAACAGGAATCCCAAAAGATTGTCCAGGGTACCCCTAACGTTAAAATCCGTTTGTCCCGTTGTACCTTGAAGCTCGCTCAAGGTAACCGTACTGGGATTAAAGGCCATATCCAGATTCTGGAGCTGTACGGGATGGGCCATTTCCTCGGAATTATACTCAAAGTCCCTAAGCTGCAGCTTGCCCGTGGTGGTGGTTTTTTCATATTGCTTCTTTTCCAAGGTGGCCATATCAAAGGCCGTAGTAACATCGGCCTGTAATATCCCGCTCAGACCAAGATCCGCAGGCATGGGATAGGCCTGGGAAAGGTTGGCCAAATTCATATTCCCGTCCATATGGGCGTCCACCTTTGTATTTCCCATAAGTTCCCTGATGTTGGCCTTCATATTGAATTTGTCCTGATCGATCGTAAACGAGAATCGGTCTATATCCACAAACGTATCCTCTGTCTTTCCGCTGGTATTACTGATTTTGGTATCTATGAAAACATTACGAACGGTCTTTGGCAAATCGGGATATTTAAAGGAAGCGTTATCGGAGTTAATGCGGATGTTGAATTTGGGAATGCGCGTTTCATCCACAATTCCTTTGAACTCCCCCTCTAACTCAAAATTTCCCGTGGTCTTAACGTTTTCGATATTCGTGGAATACTGCTCGGGTATAACGGCCAAAAAGTTTTTGAAATCGGAGGAAGGCGTCTTAAAACTGATATCCACTTCCTGGCTATCCTCGTTTACCTTTACAAAACCGTTGAACACCAGAGGTAATTGGTTCACCAGGGCTTCGTTTTTTAGAAAGGTGTATTTATCCTCCTTAAGGTCGATCCCGATCAGGGCATCCAACTGTATCTTGTTTTTATTCAAATAATTAATGCTATCCAAGGCAAAGGTGACCAAGGCTTCCGTCTGCGTTTCCAATTCCGATGTAGTCGCGGAGAGGTCTCCCTGTCCATTATGCTGGATATCGGAAACGACCAGAAAAACCTTGGCGGCCCTATCATCATAGACCACCTTTGAGTTAGTAATGGCGTAGGACTGTAAATCCAAGGTAAAGCCCTCGGAAGATTCATCCGCAGCTATTTCCTTGCCCGTTTCCTTTCCAATTTCGTAGTTGGCCACTTCCGCTTCGTTCACCTTAACATAGATGCTGGCACCGTCCACGGTGAGGCTTTTTACACCAATGGGTTCATCCGCACTTTTGAACAACTCCCCTAATCCCAGGGTAAGATCCAAGTCTTTCGCAGCAAAAAGGGTATCCCCCACAAAAGGAGCCTTATTGACTAAAGTGACACCCTCCAATGACATCTGCGCATTTGGAAAGCTTTTGATCAAACTTAAACTGGCATCGGTAAAATCCAGGGTGGCGTTTACATTTTTGTTGACGTTGTTCCGGATAAGGTCTCCTATTTTGGCCTCCAGGAAAAAGGGAATGGCCACCAAAAGGGCAATGAACAAAATAACGATGAGGGCAAGTACCCGAAGGATTTTCTTTTTCATACGTCTGCTGTATTACGATTAGAACTATAAAAAATGCACTTTAGTGTGCATCCAGGTCAATTTCCTCGCCTACGGCCAGGTGAAATCGCTTTCTGAGAAGATATACGAAAAAATAGAGCAAAGGGGTGTCGAAGAAAGCTACCAAAACCTTAAAAAGAAATGCGCTGATGACAAATCCCCAGAAAACATCCCATGGAAACACCTTAAAAATACAGAGTAACGCAATTACGGTAAAGGAATCTATGAACTGGGACAAAAAAGTGGAAAAATTGTTCCGAAGCCATAAATACTTGCCATTGGTTAGCCTTTTCCAAAAATGATAAATCGAAATATCGACGTATTGTGCAAAAAGATAAGCGATCATAGAGGCTAGAACGGCCACTGGGGAAAGTGCGAACACGTCGGTAAATGTCTTGTCATCAACCTTAGAATCAGCAATGGCAGGAACAAAATCGGCCACTATGATTATCCCCATAGAAAAAATCGAAGCAAAAATCCCGGCCGTCACAATCTGATTCGCCTTTTTCTTTCCAAAAATCTCCGAAATCAAATCCGTAATCAAAAAGGTTATGGGGTAAGGTAAAATCCCTACGGAAACAACGAATAACGGAGAACCAAAAACGGTGATATCACCAAACGGGTTCCAGTAAAAGAATTTTTGAAAAATAAGATTGGAGACCACTAAAGAAGTTATAAAAAGGGCTCCCAAGTATAGATAAATCTGGTAGGCCAGTCGCTTATCTTTTAGGTTCATACGAACTTTCCTATTAAAAACCTGCTACGGCAACAATACCGATCCCTTGATTTCGTTATGATACGGATACCTACCATTAACGCAAAAATAATCGATTAAACCGCTAAATGTAAGAGGATATGAAAAAAACATGTCTGACCCTTCTTTTTGCTTTGATAGCTCTGGGTATAAGGGCCCAATCCTATATAGGTTTCTTCACCGATAATTATAGTGGGGTGAATAGGGTAATCAATAACCCTGCGAACATCGCGGACACCCCATTCAATTTTGATATAAATCTCATAGGAGCCAGTACTTTTTTCGGGAACGATGCCTATTCTTCGGAATCCCTTTCTAACTTGACCGGGGATGGGTTTGAATTTCCGGATTCCCTGGATGAGAACTTCACGGATGACAATTTCGCCTACAATTATACCGATATCCTTGGCCCGTCGATATTGGTAAATATCAATGCCAAAAATGCCATAGCCCTATACTCACGGGCAAGGGTAATCTTTAATGCCTCGGAAATAGATGGTGCCCAGATCGATCAGTTCGCAGACGATTTTGATGCGGATACCGACGATTTTATGCTCGACAATCTGAACACAACGGCATCCGCCCACGGTTGGGGCGAAGTAGGCCTATCCTATGCAAGAGTGTTCAAAGACGACAATGAGCACTTTTTTAAGGGCGGGGCAACCGTTAAATATTTGATAGGGCTCGGAGGCGGTTACGGCCAAACCCAAAACCTTACCGCCAATTACGTTGCCAATGGAGAGGACATCTTGGATAATTTGGCCGACGGGAATATTACCCTGGACGGAAATGTAAATTACGCCCTATCCTATGACGACGTGGAAAATGATTTTGAGTTCGATAATCTGGAACTACCCCGTTCGCTGGCCTTTGATATTGGAGGTGTCTATGAATGGCGTCCGGATTATGAGGACTATTACGTAACCGATAAAAATGGCAATCAAGTACTAGATCGGACCAAGAACAAGTATAAATTAAGGGTGGGGTTTTCCGTTACCGATATTGGTGGCATAACCTATGACCAGGGCGTAGGTAGTGCCATAGCTATTAATTCCACTACCCTGGATTTCATTGGCGACTTAAATGAGGCCAATGATTTTGATGATGTACAGGCCGTTCTAAACGATGATGCGTATGATGATTTAATCAATAATGCTACCGAAGGCAGTAGTTTTTCTGATTTGGTAAGTCAACTTCAAAACGCCAACAACCTTACCGAGGTGGAAATCATCCTTGAAAACAATAGCAATGAATTGACCGACTTGATCGATGATTTGGAGAACATTGAGGATCTGGACGATATTCTTGATGATTACAACATAGCCAATATTACATCTGAAGGAAATGAAGTACAAATGATATTACCTACCGTGATGCACCTTAATGCGGATTGGTCTTTTAACAAAAACCTATTCCTGAATGTAGCCACACATATATCATTGACTTCAAGATCTAAGTCGGGGAGAAATGCCATTGCCAATGAATTTAGATTGACACCGCGTTATGAAAGCCGAGCGTTTGGTTTGTTCTCCCCTATGCGATTGGTCCAGGGCCACGGCCTGTTATGGGGCCTAGGTTTCCGATTGGGGCCACTGTATGTGGGTAGTGGATCCATAGTTTCCAACGCTGTGGCGGGAAATATTGAAGCAGGCGATGTGTATGCAGGACTAAAGGTACCAGGACTAAAGTCCAGGAACAAAGATCAGGACGGCGATGGTATCAAAGACAAAAAAGACCAATGCCCTGAAACTCCGGGACCCGAAGAGAATGATGGTTGTCCTTGGCCCGACACCGACGGGGATACCGTTTTGGATAAGGACGATGAATGCTCCGATGTTCCAGGACCAGCGGAAAATAATGGATGCCCCTGGCCGGACAAGGATGAAGATGGGGTACTGGACAAGGATGATAGCTGTCCCGAAGAGGCAGGCCCTGCGGAAAACCAGGGATGCCCCTGGCCGGATACCGATGGAGACGGGGTATTGGACAAGGATGATAATTGCGTGGATACTCCCGGAACCGTGGCAAATGCGGGATGTCCCGAAGTCGTGGAAGTTACGGAGGAAGTACAGAAGGAGTTGAACGATTATGCCAAAACCATTCTCTTTAATTCCGGAAAAGCTTCGATCAAGGACGAATCCACCAGTGTTTTGGTGAGCATTATCCGAATCTTAAAGGAATACCCCGATGCCAAATTCAGTATTGAAGGCCATACGGATAGTATTGGCAGTAAGGAGAGTAACCAAAGGCTTTCTGAAGATAGGGCCTTTTCCGTGAAGGCATTTTTGGAAAACAATGGTATTGATCCGTTCCGCTTGTCTGCCAAAGGTTTTGGGGAGGATAAGCCTATTGCCACCAACATGTACAAGGACGGACGCGCCCAAAACCGACGGGTGGAAATCAACTTAGTGAAATAACTTATAAAATTGCCTTGAGAGAGATCCAAAAACCCCAGAAATGGGGTTTTTTTATTTGATGTCCATCAGAAAGGGCATCCTCGCTTGAATACCTTTCTGCTTCACGGCGTCGCTAATCTTTTGCCATAGGGCGTAGTTTTCCGTTCCTATCTCCTCTTGGATAATAGTGTTTTTGATCCTTGTACCCGCACCTCCAAAATCTTCCATAAAACGCTCAAATCCGGATTTGTACTTGGGATATTTTTTTATCCCGTACTCGGTAATCTCCGCAAGCTCCGCGGCCACTTCAATGGCATCGTCCAGAGTACCCAATTGGTCTACGAGGCCCATTCGCTGGGCATCGGCACCACTCCATACCCTGCCTTGGCCGAGACTGTCCGCCCGGGCCACGGAAATGCCCCGCCCCTGGGCCACCCTTTGCAAAAAGATGTCATAGATATCCTCTACCCCCTCACGGGTCACGTTTCTAAAATGGTCCGTCATAGGTTCAAAAACGGAATAATGCACGGAGTTTAGGTTGGTACCCACTTGCTCCGCATTAATGCCAATGTCCTTGGATAGCTCGCTTACATTGGGTATTACCCCAAAAACACCAATGGATCCGGTAACCGTGGTGGCCTCTGCCAAGATTTTATCCGCACCACAGGCAATATAATATCCTCCCGAAGCCGCCACATTTCCCATGGAAACCACAACGGGTTTTTTCTCCTTGGCCAACGCTATCTCCCTCCATATAATATCAGAGGTGAGGGCACTACCACCGGGGGAATCCACCCTGAGCACAATGGCCTTAACACTCTTATTGTCCCGGGCCTTGGCCAAAGCTTCATTTATGATTCCCTGCCCAATGGCGTCCGGGCCACCTTCACCATAAACTATTTCGCCCTGCGCAAATATTACGGCTACCTTGTCTTTTCCAGAGCGCTTCCCCTTTAAACCGGGACTGCCTATATATTCCTTAAGGGCCACATAATTGATATCGGCATCGGAACCTACGCCAATGGCCTTTCTAAGCCCTGCCTCATACTGATCAAAATGTAAGATTCCATCTATCAATCCATTGTTCAGGGCATATTCGGGGGTCCTGCCCCCCAAAGTATCCGCAATACGGTTTACGGTTTCAGGCATCATGCCCCGTGATAGGGAAATATCCGCGACCATGGTACTCCACAACGAACTCAACAATTCCTTGATCTGGGTGCGATTGGCATCACTCATTTCATTGGCCAGGAAAGGTTCAACGGCACTTTTATACTTCCCATGCCG
This sequence comes from Bacteroidota bacterium, assembly GCA_039819225.1. Taxonomy (GTDB): domain Bacteria; phylum Bacteroidota; class Bacteroidia; order Flavobacteriales; family Flavobacteriaceae; genus Ulvibacterium. The sequence goes on from JBCBSN010000173.1 coordinate 7,977, forward strand.
TATGACCTCCATTTTTATCCCCGTTTTTTCCTGGAGATCCTTGAAGAACAGAACTTCGGAGGACAAACCTCTAAAGTCCATACCTCCAACGGGGTTTAAGAAAACGGAGTCGGCCACCGTGGCAAGGTAATAGTCCTTTTGCATATAGAAATCCCCAAAGGCATGGACAAACTTACCGCTCTCCTTAAATTTGGCCAGTTCTTTCCTAACGGCCTGTGTTTGGGCCAAACCCGCCATCATAAAGTTATTGCTTATGCTAATCCCTTTGATTTTGGGATCTTCCTTGGCCGAGGCTATGGCCTCCAAAATATCGTCTAGACCCTGGTACTCGTCAAAAAAGCCGGAGAGGGGATCCGCAGGGTCACTGCCCACGTAATCCTTTATAGGCCGTTCCATACGAAGTTCCAATATGGAATTCCCCTTTATGTTTACCCCATCCTCCATACTGCCCACCAAACTGGCAAAGATCAGGAACATCACAAAAACGATCCCAAATGCGATGAGGCATCCGATAATGGCGGCCAAAAGGTTTCTTAAAAATTTCATGTCCGTTTACTATATGAGGTTTCCCTTACCAGTCGCTTTTAGGTATATTTTGTTACACAACAAACCCGTTGTTCATTCTATTATCCCAAAACAAATTGGCCAAAATCACTTTAAATGCAAGGCAAGTACAATTTGGGGCAAAGATAACCAATGTGCTTTTGTTTTCCGTACTTTGTCCTTGTAATGGAACGTAAAGAAACTATCCATCTCTCCCTTGGAAGCAACTTGGGGGACCGGCTCCAAAACCTCCAAGAGGCCGTTTTTAGGCTAGGTATCCAGGTAGGTGATATCATCGCCATATCAAAGGTATATGAATCCCCTGCCTGGGGTTTTTCCGGAGGAAACTTCCTTAACCTTTGCTTATCCCTGGAAACCAAGCACCCCCCGTTGAACGTGTTGAAACATGTGCTGCTCATCGAAGAAAGTCTGGGTAGGACCAGAACCTGCTCTGAAGGGTATTCCTCCCGAACCTTGGACATAGATATCCTGTACTACGGGAACGAAATTATCAATACCAAGGCACTTACCGTTCCCCATCCCCAGCTACAAGAACGCCTTTTTGTGCTACTCCCCTTAGCGGAGATCGCTCCTCAACGGTACCATCCCGTGCTTCAAAAGGATACGCGCAACCTTCTACAACAATGCAAGGACAAGGATATGCCCAAAAGAACCGCACATACCCTATTCAAATCACGTGCAGCCCTTTTTTCACAGACCGGTTTTATTGCCATTGAGGGCAACATCGGCGCCGGAAAGACCTCCCTGGCCAAAAAGATGGCAACAGATTTTAATGCAAAGTTGATCTTGGAACGCTTTGCGGAGAATCCGTTTTTGCCCAGCTTCTATAAAGATCAGGCGCGATATGCTTTTCCTTTGGAAATGTCCTTCCTGGCGGACAGGTACCAACAATTTATGGACGACACCTCGCAATACGACCTTTTTAGGGGTTTTATGATCAGTGACTATGACATCTACAAATCCTTGATCTTTGCGCAGATCACCTTGCAAGAACAGGAGTTTGAGCTGTATCGAAAAATCTTTGGGTTTATGTACAAAGAGACCCAAAAACCGCAAATCTATATGTATCTCTACCAGACTACCGAGCGTTTATTGGAAAATATTAAGCTTAGGGGAAGGGACTATGAACAGAACATCGGAGCATCCTACCTGGAAAAAATCAATAGGGGCTATTTTAATTTCTTAAAGAGCTATCCGAAACACCGTAGCCTGGTCCTGGACATTAGTGAGCTGGATTTTGTATCCAAACAAGAGGATTATGATTTCTTGATACGGAAG
>JBCBSN010000174.1:0-9808 GCA_039819225.1 Bacteroidota bacterium
ATTTTTTTTGTGGCTATATGATAGGAAGCTTTTAATGCCCCTACCGAAGTTTCCAAAATCTCCGACATTTCCTCGTAGGTTACCTCCTGAAAATACTTCATGTTAAAGACCAACTTTTGTTTCTCTGGGAGGGTGGCTATGGCTTTCTGCAATTTTAATTGGATTTCGTTTCCTTCAAAATACACATCGGCTTGCAAATTGTTGACCATCTTTTCCTGCATTTCATTCATATCTATTCCCAGTTTTCGGGATTTTACCTTTAAAAAGCTAAGGGCTTCATTAGTGGCAATTCTGTACATCCAGGAGTATAATTTGCTGTCTCCCTTAAAACCGGTAATATTCCGGAAGACCTTGATAAAGGTGTTCTGCAACACATCATCGGTATCGTCATGATTTAGGACTATCCTTCGAATATGCCAATACAACCGCTCCTTATAGGTATTCACAAGTACCTCAAAAGCCTGTGCCTGGGTATCCGTTCGCTGTAATTCTTCAACTAAGGTATCCTCCGAAATCAAATTCACCCTATTTCTTTTCTTCTTGGATTGTAAAAATAGAAAAAGGTTTAATTAAGACGAGAGATATTAGATTTGAGACGTAGGACGTAAGACGTAAGACGTAAGATGGGAGATGTGGGGTTTGATGAACCTAATTTGAATTTTTAAACCAACAAGTCGTAAGCTCACGTTAAAGTGTTAAGCTCAAATTTACAGATTGAAAAATGACCGATGCCGGGATGCCCGATAACTATGAACCTGAAACCCGAAACCCCTAACTCAGCGACTGCATCTCCACCAGTTTCTTATAGGCCCCATTTTTGGTCAAAAGTTCCTTATGGGTACCTTGTTCCACGATCTCTCCTTTTTGTAAGACGACAATGGTATCCGCATTTTGGATGGTGGACAACCTATGGGCGATAACAATGGAGGTTCGGTTGCGCATCATCTTTTCCAGGGCATCCTGTACCAAACGCTCACTTTCCGTATCCAAGGCAGAAGTGGCCTCGTCCAAAATCATTATCGGCGGATTGGCCAGTACGGCCCGGGCTATGGACAAACGCTGTTTTTGTCCACCACTTAATTTAGTGCCACTATCACCAATATTGGTGTTATATCCTTCTTTTAAATCAACGATAAAATCATGAGCATTGGCTATTTTGGAAGCTGCTATCAATTGTTCCCCATCTGCATGTTCATCGCCCAAGCCGATGTTTCGCCCCGCAGTATCATTAAAAAGGATGGAATCCTGGGTAACCAGCCCCATAAGACTTCGTAGGGACTTTTTAGTGATGTCCTTTATGTTCACACCATCAACGAGGATTTCCCCTTCGTTAACATCATAGAAGCGGGTCACCAGATTGGCAATGGTACTTTTTCCGCTTCCCGATTGCCCTACCAAAGCCACCATATGCCCTTTGGGAATGGTGAGGTCAAAATTCTTTAGTACATATTCTTCTTCATATTTAAAGGAAACATTTTTGAGCTCTATGGCTTCATTAAAATCCATTTTATCGGTAGCATGGGGGTGGTCCTTTATTGGATTGTGTGTTTCTAAGATCTGTAAGACCCGCTCCGCGGCGGCGTTTCCCTTCTTAACCCCATAGGAGGCCTTGCTTATGGCCTTGGCCGGTGTAAGGATATTATAGGCCAGGCCCATATAGGCGATAAAGGAAGCGGGCTCCAAGGTATTATCCACCAAGACCATTTTGCCACCAAACCAAAGAAGGACTCCGATGACCAAGATTCCTAAAAACTCACCTGTAGGGGAAGCCAGATTCTGGCGGTTCAGGAGTTTGTTGGAGAAATGGAAAAAACGTTGGGTAGAACTTGAAAAAGTCCGGTAAAATCGGGATTCCGCATTAAAGGCCTTAATTACCCGTAGGCCGCTTAAGGTTTCCTCTACAATGGATAAAAATTCGCCCTGTTCCCTCTGCACGCGATCGGACTTCTTCTTTAAGGACTTCCCTATCCTGGAAATAATGGCCCCCGCTATTGGGATGAATATGAAAACAAACAAGGTGAGCTTACCACTTATGCTGAACATAATGATAATGGTAAATAAAATAGTGAGCGGTTCCCGAACGATGAGTTCCAGTATGGATAGGAAGGAATGCTGGATTTCCAATACATCCGAGGTTATTCGTGCAATGACATCCCCTTTCCGTTTTTCGGAATAATAGGCAATAGGCAAATCTGTTATTTTTTGATACATGCTATTGCGAATGTCCTTTAAAACCCCATTTCTAAGAAAGGTGATAAAGTACATGGCCAAATAGTTGAACACATTCTTGAGCAGGAACAATACGAGAACCAACCCGATCACCAATACCAAGGCTTTCATCTTATCGTCACCTGCATATTGGGTAACGAAGTATCCCATGTAGTCAACAAGATAATCCATGCCGTCCCCAATACCCGTGTATTCAGGTAATTTGGTAATGGGCTCCGTTTTTTCAAAGAGCACATTCAACATAGGGATCAGGGCGGCAAAACTTAACGCACTAAACAAAGCATAAAGGATGTTGAAGAAAATATTTAAGTAGCCATATTTTTTATATGGTCCCGCAAAACGGAGAATTTTTTTGAAATACTCCATTAACCGAGGTTAAGCTCGTTTTTGATACGGGCTATTTTAGCATCCAGTTCCTGGTTTACCGCTTTGAAGTTCTCGGCTTTATCCAAATCGGCATTAGTACTTATGTAGAATTTGACTTTGGGTTCCGTGCCACTGGGTCTTGCAGCTACCCGGGTACCGTCTTCGGTTTCATAGATGAGCACATTGCTTTTGGGAAGGTCTATGGACCTTTCTTCCCCTGTCAACACATTTTTGGCCACCGAAGTGTTGTAGTCCTCTATCCACTGCACTTTGGAACCGGCCACGGAAAGCACAGGTTTTTCCTTGAAGTCTTTGAGCATCCGCTTGATTTCCTCGGCCCCGCTCATTCCTTTTTTGGTCAACGATATCAAATACTCTTTGTAAAAGCCATAGTCTACATAACAATTGATCAAGTCTTGGTAAAAAGAACTGCCATTGGCTTTGGCCTGTGCCCCTATTTCACAAGCGAGTAGGGTAGAGGTTACCGCGTCTTTGTCCCGAACAAAATCGCCTACCATGTAGCCGAAGCTTTCCTCCCCGCCTCCCAAAAATTGGGATTGTGGAAAGTCCTTTATCATTTTTCCGATCCATTTAAAACCGGTAAGGGCGGTTTTGAACTCTACCCCATAAGCCCGGGCTATGGCTTCCAGCATAGGAGTGGACACGATGGTAGTAGCCACAAATTCATTTCCCTGGAATCCTTTTACTTTCTGCTTTTCCAAAAGAAACTTGGTCATAAGGATCATGGCCTGATTCCCATTTACAATTTGCATTTCCCCATCAAGGTTCCGTACCGCAATCCCCAGTCGATCGCTGTCCGGATCGGTACCTATTACCATATCGGCCCCGATTTCCTCTGCCTTTTTAATGGCAATGGAAAGGGCTTCGGGTTCTTCGGGGTTTGGGGATTGTACCGTGGGAAAATCACCGTTAGGCTCTGCTTGTTCCGCTATGACGGTCATATTTTGATATCCGGCTCTTTTCAGTACCTCAGGGATGGCGGTAATGGAAGTCCCATGCAAAGAAGTGAACACAATGGAGAAGTTATCCTTTCCAGCGGCGTCAAAACTTCCATGGGTTACCGAAGCTTGGATAAAGGCCTCGTCCACCTCAGTATCGATCAATTCAATAAGAGATTCATTCGCCTTAAAGTTTATGTCCTCGAACGACAGATTGTTTATCTCGGCTATAATCTCCCCATCTTGCGGTGGAACGATTTGCCCTCCATCCGTCCAATACACCTTATACCCGTTGTACTCGGGAGGATTGTGGGAAGCGGTCAATACAATGCCGGCATGACATTTTAGGTGACGGACCGCAAAGGATAATTCCGGGGTAGTACGTAAGGCCGAAAACAAAAACACCTGGATCCCATTTGCCGATAGAACTTCCGCCACGGTTCGTGCCAAGGTGTCGCTATTATGCCTACAATCATATGCGATGACTACTTTAACGGTCTCTTTGCTATATACTTTATTTAGATAGTTGCTTAACCCTTGGGTACTTTTACCCAGGGTATATTTATTGATTCGGTTGGTACCCACACCCATAATGCCGCGCATACCCCCGGTACCAAACTCCATGTTCTTGTAAAAACGGTCCTTGAGTTCTTCCGTGTCGTTTTCCATAAGGTCTTGGATTTCCTTTTTCACCGAAGCATCAAAAAAGTCGGTCATCCAGCTTTTGGCAGACTTTAAAATCGTGTTCATGGGCGTTACTGGGTTATTGAGGTTGTTTCAATTAAAACGATCATACAGAGCAATCGGCACACCGATTAAAATCTTATGATCAGGCAAAATTAAGAAGAATATTGTTGTTTATGTTGGCGAATATTCAATTCCTCTGAAATGATGTAACGCTCTTCGTTTTGCCGGGAACGTATCATGATTTCTCCCAAGAATCCTGCTAAAAACAGTTGGGTACCTAGGATCATGGCGGTAAGGGCGATAAAAAATTGGGGACGGTCCGTAATCAAGCGCCCCATGGGATGTAAAAATAGCTTGTCCACACCCAAATAAATGGCAAAACCAAAACCTACGATAAACATTAGTACCCCCCATGCCCCAAAGAGGTGCATAGGCCGTTTCCCAAATTTAGAGACGAACCAAATGGTAATAAGATCCAAGAAACCATTGATGAAGCGATCCACACCAAATTTGGTCTTACCGTATTTACGGGCCTGGTGTTGTACTACTTTTTCCCCTATTTTGGAATATCCGGCATTTTTGGCCAGGACAGGGATATAACGGTGCATTTCGCCCCGTACCTCAATATGCTTTACTACTTCTCGACGGTAGGCTTTTAGACCACAATTGAAATCGTGCAGGCGAACCCCGGATGTTTTTCGGGCCGCCCAATTAAAGAGTTTTGAAGGCAGGTTTTTGGACAGTACCGCATCATATCGTTTTTTCTTCCATCCGGAAACAAGGTCATTCCCCTGTTCGGTAATCATTCGGTACAGTTGCGGAATCTCTTCGGGATTGTCTTGCAGATCGGCATCCATGGTTATGATTACTTCGCCCTTAACTTCCTTGAACCCGGCATGCAGGGCCTGGGACTTGCCATAGTTCTTCTGAAATCGGATGCCTTTTACGGCATCGTTGCGCAAGGATAAATTGGAAATGATATCCCAGGATCGATCGGTACTGCCATCATCGATAAAAAGGATTTCATAGGTATATCCATGGCCGTCCATTACTTTTACTATCCAATCATGGAGTTCTTGTAGCGATTCTTCCTCGTTAAGCAAGGGAATAATAATGGACAGATTCATAACAAACCACTAAGTGTCTGTCCAAAAATACAATTTTGCTTCTAATAAGCCGGTCTTTGTTTTTTCATGATAGCCCCGGAAATAGCAGCGACGATAAGTGCAAAAATGACGGACATCAACATAAAGACGGCCATGATTACCCAGAAAAACTTCTTTTGAAACCCGATCATTTGATCCAACTGTTCGGTAGTCAATTGGGGGTTGTCCTGTAGTGCCTTTTCTTTTCCCAATTCGTAACTATTCGCCATAAAGTCCGGTTCAATTACGTTTGAGAAAACGGAAAAGTACAACATGCCTATGATGAAGCTTATTACCGCTACACCCGGTCCTATTTTTAGGGCCTGGACCATGGATAGATAGCCCGAATTCGCTTTTTTGAATTGCATTATGGCAATGACAACAAATACGGCCAATATGCTAAATTGCACGGCCTGTATGGCAAAACCCTGTTCGTAATGCATGTCCATTGAATAAAGCATCAAGGAAAAGGCAATACCCGTGACTCCCGCCAAAGCCCCGAATATTAAGGAATACCTGCTAGGTTTAGGTTGATTTTCTTCCATTTTCTTGTTTTTTTAGGTTGTTACTATCTTAGTGTATGACTATGAAGAATTGTTACATTTTAAAGATATAATATTTTAGCATCCTTTTTTGACCACATAAAATTGCAGATTACTGGAAAATCACTAAATTTGCACCACTTTTTAAGAAAAGACAGTTAATTTACATTAGGGATGAAAAAAGGAATACACCCGGAAAATTATAGATTGGTCGCTTTTAAGGATATGTCCAATGACGATGTGTTCATCACCAAGTCTACGGCGAATACCAAGGAGACCTTGGAGGTTGATGGTGTGGAATATCCCTTGGTGAAATTAGAGATTTCAAGAACTTCCCACCCCTTTTATACCGGAAAAGCCAAATTTTTGGATACGGCCGGACGTATTGATAAGTTTAAGAGCAAGTACGAAAAATTCAAGAAGAAACCTGCGGCCCAGGCTAAGGCGAAAGAGGAATAATTCACTTTCACCATAACAAATACTTGGAACGCCCTCTGTTTTTAAGGGGGCGTTTTTTTGTTACCCAAGGAATATACTTGAACAGGCTCTAAGTTTCTGTATTTTTGCGGTAAACCTTCTATCCATGAATTTTATCCTTTTTGATGGCCCGGTAAGAAATCATCTTTTGCCCTTTACCTTTACCCGGCCGGTGGCCGATATCCGCATTGGCATATTAACGATCAGGGAGAAGTGGGAGAAGTATTTAAACACAAAGACCAGTTCTTTTACGGAAGATTATCTTCAGGAAAAGTTTCCCTTGGTTCTTGAGGAACAGAACGTTTTTATCAATGGGGCGTTCCTGCCCACGGAAATACTCTCCTCCCAAGTACAAGGTTTAAAAGCCAATGAGGTTCTTTATTGTGGGGAAGAAGTTGTGGCTTATCATGCGAAAGATCCAAAAGATGAAACGGAACTGGTCCACTTTTCCAAGCTCTATTTTGAAGGGGAGGTTATGCAAGTAGCCCGTACATGGGATATCTTTTCAAAAAATGGGGAAGCCCTTCGAGTGGATTTTGACTTCTTGACCAAAGGACGGGAAAGCGCCCCAATTTCCCGTACCAATCATTTGGTTTGTCCGGAAAACATATTCCTAGAAGAAGGGGCGCAGGTGGAATACAGTATCCTAAATGCCACGGAAGGCCCTATTTATCTGGGAAAGAACGCCCAGATTTGGGAGGGGAACCTTATCCGTGGAGCCTTTGCGCTCTGCGATAATGCCGTGGTGAAGATGGGGGCCAAGATTTACGGCCCAACCACGGTCGGACCTTATGGCAAGGTGTGTGGCGAGATTAGCAATTCAGTCATTTTTGGGTATTCCAGCAAAGGGCACGAAGGCTACCTGGGTAATGCTGTTTTGGGCGAATGGTGCAATATTGGTGCGGATAGCAACAACTCCAACCTAAAGAACAATTATGCCAAAGTCCGCCTTTGGAACTATGCTACTGAAAGTTTCGAACAAACAGGACTGCAATTCTGTGGCCTAATGATGGGTGATCATAGTAAAACGGCCATAAACACCATGTTTAATACGGGAACGGTAATCGGAGTGAATTCCAACATTTATGTGCCCGGTTTTCCCCGGAATTTTGTTCCTAGTTTTAGTTGGGGCGGGGCTTCCGGTTTTACCACCTATCTGCCTAAAAAGGCTTTTGAGGCGGCCAAAGTAATGATGGCCCGTAGAAATGTGGAATTCAATGATGTGGAGGCCCGTATTTTGGAACATGTTTTTGAACTTACCCGGAAATGGAGGAATTATTGATTCCCAACAGGTAAAAGTCGAGTTTTCATACTACCAGGGGGTAGACTTGAAACCTTGTTGTATCTTTGCGCATCTGGAAAAAACAAAACCTGTTTTGAAAAAAGCTCCGGAACAAAAAAAAGTCGCTTTCCATACTTTGGGATGTAAGTTAAACTTCTCGGAAACCTCCACAATTGCCCGTGGTCTGGTAGAGGAGGGGTATGAACGTGTCGCCTTTTCCGAAAAAGCGGATATGTATGTCATAAATACATGTTCCGTTACCGAGAATGCTGATAAGCGTTTTAAGGACGTAGTGCGGCAAGCCCGGAAAAAGAATCCCCAAGCCTTTGTGGCAGCCATTGGCTGTTATGCGCAATTAAAACCTAAGGAACTGGCAGAAGTAGATGGAGTAGATCTGGTACTCGGAGCTACGGAGAAGTTCAAGATTTCCGATTATGTCAACGACCTATCCAAGAACGCTTTTGGGGAAGTGCATTCCTGTGAGATCAAGGAGGCCGATTTTTATGTGGGTGGTTACGCCATGGGGGATAGGACTCGTGCTTTTTTAAAGGTACAGGATGGCTGTGATTATAAATGTACGTATTGTACCATTCCTTTGGCCCGCGGTATCTCTCGCAGTGATACTTTGTCCGGGGTTCTCAAAAAAGCGGAGGAGATATCCGCCCACGGAATCAAGGAGATCGTATTGACCGGAGTGAATATCGGGGATTACGGGAAAGGGGAATTTGGCCATAAAAAACACGAACACACTTTTTTAGACTTGATCAAGGCCCTGGAGACGGTGGATGGCATCCAAAGGCTTCGGATTTCGTCTATAGAACCCAATCTTCTTAAGGACGATACCATTGCCTTTGTGGCAAAGAGCAAGGTCTTTGTACCCCATTTTCATATTCCCTTACAGAGTGGTAATGATGAAATCTTAAGGCTGATGCGGAGGCGGTATCTAACAGATTTGTATAGAGATCGCGTTAGGAACATCAAGGCATTAATGCCCGATGCCTGCATAGGGGTGGATGTCATTGTGGGCTTTCCTGGGGAAACCGACGATCATTTCTTGGATACCTATCATTTTTTGAACCAATTGGATATTTCCTATCTGCACGTTTTCACCTATTCGGAGAGGGATAACACGGTGGCCGCCTCTATGCCGGGTACGGTCCCCAAAGATGTACGCAGCAAGCGAAGCAAAATGCTACGAGGGCTATCCGTGAAAAAAAGGAGGGCATTTTATGAAAGTCAATTAGGAAAACAACGTACCGTTTTATTCGAGGGGGAAAACAAAGAGGGATATATTTGCGGTTTTACGGAAAACTATGTCAAGGTAAAAACTCCTTGGAACCCTGCACTGATAAATACCCTACATCCAATACGACTTGATCGGATCGATGAGGATGGTCTGGTACGTTTTACCTTTTTGGAAAGTGAAGTAAGGGTATAAACTCAAGATGGATTCTATGAAGTTATTTGAACTTTTTCAATTGGCTAAAAAATGATGCTTTTTCACCCGATTTTTCGACTTTTTTTCCTCTTGTAGCCCTGTCAATACAAAAAGTTTAAATCACTTCCATAAAAAAATCCCACTGCTTTAGTGGGATTTCAATATTTTTCCAGAAAAAGTCAAATCCGTATCCCTACGGGCAACATTTCCTTGTATTGTCTATTTTTGCGAAGAAAGCCGGCTATCTGAGGGCTGGTAGGCACCACTCTTTGGTTTTGTTCTTGAATATGATGGAGCACACATTTTATAAATTCCTCTTTAAAACCCTCCTGGGTAATTTCTTCCGGTACCACCAGTTTGGTCAAAAACACCTTTCGCTCCTGTGAAGAATACTCAATCTTTGCCAAATGCCCATTGATTCTGGTTTCAAATTGGCGCAAGAAACTATTGTCCTTGATTTCCATTTCGTTCATATAGTTTGATTTTAAATGTTGGTCCTAGACAAAAAAATCACGATGTTCTATCATCGTAATTCCTTAAAGTATAACTTTGAAAATCAGATGTTGGGGATATTCTTCAAAGACCATACAAAAGTAGGTAAAAAATTGTAGAAATCCTAGTAAAGATCAAAGTCCTGCCATCATGGACCATCGCAAGATTCATGTATATTTTATGCCCGGGAT
>JBCBSN010000175.1:0-9746 GCA_039819225.1 Bacteroidota bacterium
TCAACATGCGTAAGATTTTAATATCAGTAGATAAAAAATCAATTTTGTTACGACATTCATTTTCCTACTCTGTTTAAAAAACAGCTTAAGCCACTTGCTAACAATATTTTACATTATTTTATAGTTCCAATGTATGAATTGACCAACCTCTTTTAAAATACTGATAAAGGTTATTTTTTCCACCGTTCCAAGTTTGGTACCGTTGCCTATATTTGCAAACATTTGAATAGAATATGGAATTCGATTACATGAAATATTGGGAAGAATTTGTGGACTGGGCCATGCATTATGTCCCGCGAATAGCCCTAGCCGCCGTACTGCTGGTACTAGGCTGGTTGTTGATCAAACGTCTTCAAAAAATATTGCACAATGCCATAGAACGCTCGCATATCGACAATGAGGCAAGCAGCTTTTTGCAGTCCATTGTTGGGATAGCCCTAAAGTTTGTGCTCTTAATGGTCATTGTCCCGGTACTGGGCCTGGAGCTTTCCGCCCTTGTGGGTATATTGGCCGCCATCGGTTTTGCCATTGGTCTGGCACTACAGGGCTTTCTAGGGAATTTTGCCTCAGGACTTACCATTGTTTTCTTTAAACCCTATCGCGTGGGCGATTGGGTAGAGATTTCGGAAATGTTCGGCAAGGTTAAGGCCATCCAGATTTTTAATACCATCCTGACCACTCCCGGCGATAAGACCTTGGTAATCCCAAATGGACAGGTGACGGACAATATTATCACCAATTTTTCCACGGAAGGCCGTATTCGCCTGGAATTGATCGTTCCCATGGGGTACGAGCAAGATTTTCCAAAGGTCAAAGGGGTCATTGAAACGGCTTTGGCATCTGTTAATCATATCTTAATGGAGGAACCAAAAGCCCATATTGGGATTGAGTCCTATGATACCCATTACATAAACCTCACCGTGCGCCCTTATATAGCACCGGACGATTTTTGGGAAGCCACTTTTTTGGTAAACCAAGCCATTAAGCGGGAACTGTCCAAGGCCGGGGTGACAATGGCCTACTCCGAAGGTGTTGAAAATGGGCCCATTGGAGGATAATCCAATTGGTCCTTAAAAAAGGACATCACCATTCTTTACCTTCCTTTTTCTACTTTATCGCAAAACTTACATCGGTAATCAAATCGGCAGGGGCCGTATCCTCTGGGTCGTTCCGGTATATTTCCACGGGGTGATAGTTCTTCACCCCCTTAAATTCCTTGTTTCGCATCATCATCATGGATGCACTCCACGCATTGCCCAAATGGTCGTAGGCGCCATGGTGACGTACGGTATGGAATTGGGCCTTGGGCAAATCGCCCGATACGAATTGGGCATCCAACACGTCCGGAATTTGGGCAACAGGAGCTCCTGCCGTATAAATTACCGATCCCGAGACCATATCAAACTTATGGTATTGGGAAAAAAAGAACCCATTTACGTCCAGTCCTTTGGATTTTACAAATGCTTTGAGGTCTCCAAAATCCTTTTGCATCACTTCACCAATTTTGTCAAAGGAGGTGGTTCGCTTTATGCCTATATACTTACAACCTTCAAAAGCGTGTTTCCCTACAAATTCCATCCTGGATCGTATGCTGCCGGTTTCTATATATTCCTTTAACATCCTTAGGCCGCGGTCATAGTCCATCCCGATCCATGCCTCCATTTTCTTTTTCATCCAAAACATAAAAAAGGGCAGCGAACTAGCCATGGTCCATTCTGTTTTCGTTTGTCCATCCCCCAGCTCGGTAAAATTAAAATTTACCTTGGCATACGATTTCCAGGGTTTTAGAAAATTTAAGTCGTATTCGATCTTGTCCTCGGAAACCTGTACCACTTTTATGGTGCCGCTCCCCGTGCGCTTTCCTTCCCATTTATAAAACCGCCCATCTTCCTCCACATCTACCTTGGCTTCGGGTTCACAGACCAACCAAGGTGACCAAGGTCGCCAGTTATGCAAATCACTTAGGGTGTTCTTTACTTTTTCCTTGGGAGCATTGATCGTTATACTTCGGGATACAAAAGTTTTAGGCATGACTATTTAAGGTATTGGTTTGCAGTTTAAAAAGATATGAAATTCTATCTTTATTTTGGGGCACATTCTTAAAAAAGGTCCCGTGCCATATTTGAACGCCTTATAAGCTTCCAAAAAGAGCTCCAACCAATGTTCAGAATCACCTTGCAAACCTGATTATTGGATTACCCAGTTAGGTCGCAGGTCGAAAGTAATGTATGACCAGGGGCCTTCTGATTGTTTGAAATGGCACCTGCTTTCCCTTCCTCTAAAGGGAACAGGTACCTTTTCAAACTTCCCTCCCTTTAAGGAGGAAGCAAAAGAAGTTTGAAAAGGATAAATGTGCAATCCATTGACGTTTATTCTCTTGAGAACTAAATGGGTAATCCAATCCGATTATCACTGTATACCGGAACCACAAGTGTCCAAAGGGGTATCCCAAATATTAGCTATCTTTGAAGGGTATGTATCGCTATCTATTTTCTGTATTTTTTTTAGTGCTGGCCACCCCTGCATTGGGCCAAAAAATCACCTGTTCCCCGGAAGATAAGCAAGCCTTTGAGGACAAGACTATTGCCATAGACGGACTTTTGGAGCATGATTTTGGCACTACCCTGGCCGCCATTGGGAAAACCTTTTTGGGAACGCCTTATGTGGCAAAGACCTTGGAAATAGGGGAAACCGAATCCTTGGTCGTAAACCTTCATGGATTGGATTGTACCACTTTTGTGGAAAATGTATTGGTTTTTGGGATGCTGCTCAAGGATGGAAAATCTGAATTCGATGTCTTTACCGGCCATCTTGAAACCATTCGGTATAAAGACGGCAAGCTCAATGGTTATGGTTCCCGCTTGCATTATTTTTCCGAATGGATTGCCGACAATTCCAAAAAGGGATTGGTACGGGACATAACGCCGGACCTTGGAGGTGTGGAACTCCAAAAGAAAATCAATTTTATGGGTACCCACCGCGAATTGTATACCTTTTTAAAGGACGATAGCAACTACAGGCAAATACTGGAAACTGAAAAACGGCTGAACAAGAAACCGCTTTGCTATTTGCCCCAAGACGAAATGGAGGCGAACGAAAATTTGATCAAAACCGGTGATATCATCGCTTTGGCCACTTCAATTAAAGGATTGGACGTAACCCATACGGGAATTGCTATAAAAAGAAACGGCAGAATCCATTTGTTACATGCCTCAACAGGTTCCATGGAAGTGGAAATAACAAAAATACCGCTAGCGGAATACCTCAAAGGCGTAAAAAATAACATCGGGATTTTGGTAGCGAGGCCTCTTTAATGTGCGGATTTCCAAAGGCCTTTTAGCCATTTGAAAGGGCCATTACATATTTTTTAGGTGTAGTGCCATATTTCTTTTTAAAGGCCGCAATAAAGTGGCTCGCCGTACTATACCCCACTTTCAGCCCCACTTCATTGACATTGTTCTGACCGGTTTCCAAAAGTCTGCGGGCGTGCTCCATCTTATAATCGAACAAAAAACTATATACGGAATCCCCATAAATCTGTTTGAAGCCTTCCTTTAGTTTTTTTAGGGGTAGCCCTATTTCCTTGGACAGTTCTGCCAAGGTAGGAGGCTCCGCCATGTGAGCAATAATGATTTCCTTGGCCCGGCGAATACGACGTACATTATCCTCATCGATCAAAAACGGGCATTGTTCCACATCGGTATCGGTACTCTTGTTAAAATAGAGCGATATAATTTCGTATACTTTGCCGTGTATATACAGTTCCTTAATGGAAGGATGCAGGTTATAGTTCATTATTTGGCTAAGTACTACAGCAATAGCCGGCGAAACCGCTTCCTGGTAGTAGTACTTCTTTTCCCTATTCTCGGCACTTAGAAAAGGTATATAGTCCGCTTCCCTGGAAAACAGGGAATGAAATTTCCGTATGGTCATTACAATGGAGACCATCCAGGAATTGGGTTCCAGCAAAACGTTCATGGGTAAATCCAATTGTGGGTTGTACAGCAATAAGGAGTTCTCCTCGGATACTTCCAGGGCATATCGGCCCTCACTAAATACAAACTTGGCATGCCCTTTAAGGCAGAAATGAAATTGGATAAAGGTACTGTCTATTTCACGGCTAAGTTTTTGAAGATCAGACGTGTCATTCTGGATCTTTAATACGTAAAACCCATTTTCGATGAGGACTTCATCATATGAACCTTCAGCGATATTTTGTGCATGCATAATTCCCCATTAATAAGTGGCAACTATTTAGAAGGGTTCTAAATAAATAGTTCGAAACACCACATATTCATTACAAAAATATAGATTTGAACGGATTTATCCTGAGATTTCCTTGAAAACCCGTAAACCGTTATTAAAAGAACCGCTAGCGTTATTTTTTTTGGTTCGATGCTTCTATTTTTGCTTCCGATTGTTTTTTTCATGAAAGACTACCACATCTCCCGTCATAATTCGTTCTACACCATAGGGCTTAGCTACAAGAAGGCCGATGCCGAAGTTCGCGGCAAATTCAGCCTGGATGGGACCGCCATGGACCAATTGTTGGTGGCTGCCAGGGAAAATGGCGTTGAAGGCCTGTTGGCCACCTCCACTTGTAACCGCACAGAACTCCACGGTTTTGCACAGCACCCCTTTCAACTTATAAAATTACTTTGCGACCATACTCAGGGGACGGTGGAGGAATTTCAGGAAGTGGCCTATGTCTACAAGAACAATGATGCCATCGACCACTTGTTCCGGGTGGGTACTGGGCTGGACAGCCAGATTTTGGGGGATTTTGAGATTATTAGCCAATTGAAGCTTGCCTTTGGCCGATCTAAAAAGCACCATATTGCCAATCCCTTTCTGGAGCGCCTCTGCAATTCGGTGATCCAGGCCAGCAAACGAATCAAGAACGAAACGGAACTTTCCTCAGGGGCCACTTCCGTCGCCTTTGCCTCCGTACAATATATTTTACAGAACGTTCCGGATATCTCCCATAAGAACATCCTTCTTTTCGGAACAGGTAAAATTGGTCGCAACACTTGTGAAAATCTGATCAAACACACCAAAAATCCGCACATTACCCTAATTAACCGCACCAAGGACAAGGCCGAAAGGATTGCCGGAAAATTTAATCTTACGGTAAAGGACTACGGGGATCTACAGGCCGAGATCCGTAACACCGACATCCTGGTCGTTGCCACCGGTGCCCTGCACCCAACCGTCTCCAAAGAACTGATTTATACCAAAAAACCTTTATTGATTTTGGATCTTTCGGTGCCCAAAAACGTGGACAACGATATCCTGGGACTAAAAAATGTATCCCTTATACATCTGGACCAGCTTTCCCAAATAACGGATAGGACGTTGGAACGGCGCAAAAATCACATTCCAAAGGCAGAGGGCATAATAGAAGAGGTAAAGGGCGATTTTATACAATGGTTGGAAACCCGAAAGTTCGCCCCAGTGATCAGTGCGCTGAAAAAGAAGTTGAACATCATGAAGGACGAGGAGCTGGACTACCAGTCCAAAAAACGTCCCGATTTCAACGAAGAGCAGGCTGATGTTATTACGGATCGCATCATTCAAAAAATCACCAAACAGTTTGCCAATCATCTAAAAGAGACCCATAACGATGCGGACGACAGCCTTGAACTTATTCAAAAGGTCTTTCAACTGGAAGTGAAATTGCCATGAGCAAAGTGATACGAATCGGTACCCGCGATAGCGAACTGGCGCTGTGGCAGGCCAATACCGTTAAGGAGCAGTTGGAAGATTTGGGCCACCGGACCGTACTGGTGCCGGTGAAATCTATGGGAGACCTTATATTGGACAAACCTCTTCACGAATTGGGCATTACCGGAATTTTTACAAAAACCCTGGATGTAGCCCTTCTAAAAAACGAAATCGATATTGCCGTGCACTCCATGAAGGACGTGCCCACACGTCTCCCAAAAGGTATAGTACAAATGGCCGTTCTGGAAAGGGGAAATCATTTGGATATCCTGGCCTACAAAAGCAATCAGGAGTTTTTGGCGCAGCGGGAAGCGGTAATAGCCACAGGAAGCCTCCGCAGAAAAGCACAATGGCTGAATAGATATCCGACCCACACCGTTACCAATCTCCGGGGCAACGTGAATACGCGACTTGAAAAATTGAAACAGAGTGATTGGAACGGGGCCATCTTTGCCGCAGCTGGGCTAAACAGGATGGGCGTTAAATATCCGGATACCATTGGGCTTACCTGGATGCTGCCCGCCCCGGCCCAAGGGACGATTATGATCGCCGGAAGGGAAGATGACGATTTTATCTTAGATGCCTGTGAACCATTGAACCATAGGCCCACGGAAATATGTACCGCCGTAGAGCGCCAATTTCTGTATAAGCTTGAGGGAGGGTGTACCGCTCCCATCGGTGCCCTGGCCCAGATCGATGAGGATGAAAACCGCGTTGTGCTCCAAGGGGTATTGCTCAGCATGGACGGTAGTAGAAAATTGGAAGCGGAACTTTCCGCACCCCTGGGCCGCCATTATTATTTAGGTCGTGATTGTGCCAATAGCATCTTGGCAAGGGGTGGAAAACGGTTAATGGCGGAGATACAAGGAAATCCCTCCAAAAAGGCAAGCTTGTTTTCAACAAAAAAATTGACCGCCGACCAAATGTCAATGCTCAACGGCAATATAACCATTGATTCCGAAGACTTTATAAGGATCAATCCATCTAGAATACCGAACAGTATATTAAATTCCGAAATCCGCAACGTAATCATCACCAGCAAAAATGCCGTTGATGCCATTCTTACCCATACCTCCTCTGATCAGCTGAGATTTAAAAATATCTATTGCGTGGGCCGAAAGACCAAACGGTATTTGGAGCGACACATAGGCCCGGTGACCCACCAAGAAAAGAGTGCCGCACTCCTGGCGGATCATTTGGTGGAATACATGGAAGGATTGGAAGCCACCTTTTTCTGTGGCGACCGGCGTAGGGACGATTTGCCAAGGATACTTTCGGAAAACAGGATTACCGTACGGGAAGTTGAGGCTTATAGCACAAAGCTTTCCCCGAGGGTTTTGGACGATCATGTGAAAGGCGTTCTTTTTTTTAGTCCTACGGGAATAGAAAGCTATTTTCAAAAAAACAAGGCGGACAAAATTGCGTATTGCATTGGAGAGACCACGGCGAACAAGGCCCGAAAGTATTTCAAGGAAGTTTTTACCGCGCGCATCCCCACCGTTGAAAGCGTGATCCGGTTGGTCAATGACAACTATTCGGGCTAGACCCTTCCGCTGAAAAGGTTCGTGGACATACATATAGAAACATGGCATTAAAAAATACCCTATTCCTAAAAGCACTTAAAGGGCAGACCGTGGATAGGCCTCCCGTTTGGATGATGCGCCAGGCGGGGCGCTATTTGCCGGAATTCATGGAAATCCGGGAAAAATACGATTTTTTCACCCGTTGCCGCACCCCGGAACTGGCCTCGGAGATTACGGTGCAACCCATACGGCGTTTTGGCATGGATGCCGCCATTCTCTTCAGTGATATCTTGGTCGTCCCACAGGCCATGGATATCGAAGTGCAGATGAAACCCAATTTTGGGCCTTATCTTCCCAATCCCATACGAACGGAAAAGGATGTAGCATCGATTATTGTTCCCGACGTTCATAAGGAACTGGACTATGTGATGCAAGCCATTACCCTGACCAAGGAGAAGTTGGATAATGAAGTCCCTTTGATCGGCTTTGCAGGCTCCCCTTGGACCTTGCTTTGTTATTGTGTTCAAGGTCAAGGAAGCAAGACCTTTGATCTAGCCAAAGCTTTTTGCTTTACCCAACCCAAAGCAGCGCAGGCCTTATTACAAAAGATAACGGACACTACCATTGCTTATCTGCGGGCCAAGGTAACCGCCGGAGTAGATGCCGTACAGGTCTTCGATTCTTGGGGCGGTATGCTGTCCCCAATGGATTACCAGGAGTTTTCATGGAAATATATCCAGCAAATTGTAGATGCCCTTAAAGACTATGCCCCTGTAATCGTCTTTGGGAAAGGTTGTTGGTTTGCCCTGGGCGAAATGGCCAGATCCGGAGCTTCGGCCCTTGGTGTGGACTGGACCTGTTCTCCAAAAAATGCGAGGTATCTTTCCGGGGGCAATATCACCCTCCAGGGCAACTTTGATCCAGCCCGATTGTTATCACCCCCGGCGGAAATAAAGAAGATGGTTGCGCAAATGATCCAAGAATTTGGAAAGGACAAGTATATCGTAAATCTAGGCCATGGCATATTGCCCAATATTCCTGTTGCCAATGCAAAGGCCTTTGTGGATGCCGTGAAGGAATATAAAAGTTTGTAAGATCGGGCTTTAGACCTGTCTGGTTTTGAAAACCTGACAGGTCTAAAACAAATACCCCCTATTGGGTACGAACCAAATATGAGCAAAAATGATTCCCTTAGATTTTGAATCGTATTTTATAGCCCCCATTTCGGAAAAAGATGCATGGAAGCTCTGTGATTTTGTGGTGGCCAATGAAACACGCCTAAAACGCTTTTTCCCAAAAACCCTGGAGGCCAACCTAACCCCGGATCTATCCCGTTATTTTACCGTAAAAAAAACCAAACAGTTTTTAAATCGGGAAGAGTTTTTGTTCAAGCTCAAGCATCATGAATTAAGAACGATCATCGGCTTAGTGTACATCAAGGAGCTGGACTGGGACAAGAAGCAAGGGGAATTAGCCTATTGCATTGGATATCAATATGAAGGCAAGGGTTGGATGACCCAAAGCGTGCGCGCCCTAAGGGACCATGCGATTACCGATCTTGGATTGACATCCCTCCAAATCATCGTCCATAAAACCAATATGGGCAGCGTTAAAGTGGCCCAAAAATGCGGTTTCACTTGGCAAAAAACCCTAAAGGAGGCATTTACCCCGCCCAATGAAAACGCTTTGGACATGGAGTTATATACTTATGGACAGAGGGGTTAAACCTGCAAGGTATCGCCGACGAAGGAGGCTACCTTGTAGGTCTAAAACGAACAGCGAGGTATTGCTTGATCGGCTTACCGATGAAACACCAGACCTACAAGGTTTTGGAAACCTTGCAGGTCTTCAAAAAACAAACAAAATGAAATTACAACCCCTTGAAAAAGATGCCTACTTCCACCTTTTCAATAGAGGTATCAATGGCACCCGAATTTTTACCAGTGATGAAAATAAACGCTATTTTCTTCAGCTTTTGGAAAAGCATCTGTCCGGGAAAGTAGCCGTTTTGGCCTATTGCCTCATGGACAATCATTTCCATTTTGCCATTCGGATTTTAGCGGACGACAAAACGGCGAACCAAACCTTTTCCAATCTCTTTAACGCCTATGCCAAAGCATTCAACAAACAGGAAGGGAGAACCGGAACACTTTTTGAAAGACCTTTTAAACGAAAAAGAATCGAAAACGAAGACTATTTAAGGAATGTCATCATGTATATCCATATAAATCCAGAAAACCATGGTGTTGTGTCAGATTTTAGGACATTCAAGTTTTCTTCGTACCCCAGCTTTAAACAAAAAAAGAGCAACGTTGTCTCTGTAGAATTGGAAGAAGTAATAGCACTCTTTGACGATTTACCAAATTTGGAGTACGCACATAGGATGCAACTGGGTGACAGTATTCCGGATGTAGACCTGTCAGGTTTTGAAAACCTGACAGGTCTAGCACCACTAGCACCAGATGTTCAAATCAAGGACAAATTCTATACCTACATCCA
>JBCBSN010000176.1:0-9724 GCA_039819225.1 Bacteroidota bacterium
AATCACAAGTACCTGTTTTTTTGACAAATCCTTTTTTCTACCCCTTATCTTATCTAGAATGAAATGTTTGAGACTGAAGTCAAAAATTGGCTTTGCATGCAGATTCTCATTATCGGGAACAAATAACTTATCTATGTTTATTTCATAAATGGATTTGTCCTTTTCCTCAGTTGGCAATAATCTAAAGGAATTCTCCCTCCAAGGTCGGACTAAAAACTTGGAATCTTCAGCAGCTTCAAATAGGTGTATTGGAAAAGAAGTAGAGACCACCCTTGTACCGTACCTATTTTCATCATTGAAATCCCAGTCACCTGGCAGTCCTTTACAGTTTTCGGGAAATGTGTAGCTATCCCCATTTTCCAGTGTCACTGTTATATGGTAATTAAGGTAACCTACTTTAATATGCTCCGATGCTACAGTGGTCGTGTAAAGATAGCCGTCAGCAGACTCCATTTTAATTGTATTAGTGCCGTCTTTACCATATAACACGATTTTTACTTCTTTAGGGTTATCTGGACAAATGACCAGAGCTTCGATATGTAGTGGACTACCAGAAGATGTTTCCTTTATAGGCTCATGCCGAAGAATTAATCTGTCAACATTTTCTTTTGGAGCATAATAATGTCCCAAT
Source organism: Bacteroidota bacterium (assembly GCA_039819225.1). GTDB lineage: Bacteria > Bacteroidota > Bacteroidia > Flavobacteriales > Flavobacteriaceae > Ulvibacterium. The sequence goes on from JBCBSN010000176.1 coordinate 632, forward strand.
TTGTAGTTTCCAAAGTCATCTTCCGCCGACCATTTTTTGCCATCCACATTACTTAAGATATATGTCCCCGGCGCTATCAGAAATTCACCTTGTACTGCATTAGAGACATAGTTATTATCCCTGTTAACAGCCTGAATATTAAAAGTTTCACCTAATTCTTTTAGCAATACCTTCATTTTATGCTTATTCCATTTAATCACTGTGACTTTGCGCTGCATACTGTTTTTCCCATAAGGGTCATCTACGGGCAACGCATCGGGCATTAGTTCAAGCCTCCATATACCTTCTTCTATTTTATCCAAAAAATAGGCTCCCCTGCCTTCATATTTAACCAATGGGGAACTTTTGTAACCAGAAATATGTTCAAGGTTAAGTTCATTTTTCGGGATAGCCGAGGTTGTATTGGTATAAAAAAACTTTTCATCAGTATTATAAACAGCTAAATTCTGCTCATTGTCCACCAAAAAGTTTGAGAAAGTCCTGTTGTTTGGATATTTGCCAAAATCAGCATACAAGGGAATTTCATGAAAAATCTCTGAACATATTTTTAGCGCCAGGGCCTTTTTAGGTGTATACGCCAAGTTCATATAATGGGTATTGTATTCGGTGTTAAAGGGAGCTAAAAAAGTAGGATCATAGGAAAAATGAGTTGCTATCTGAATACCCGCTTCCCTAAAACTTCTTGCCATGGCTGGGTAAACATAGGAACCGCTAACATCGGCCGCATCAAATTCATAGACTAATTTTGCTCCTTTTCGTTCCTTAAAAACACTTTCAAACGGAATATTATAATTATCTACATTGGGAAGTACATTCCCAGGAATTTCTTTTTGATAACCCAGACCTGTTGGGTACCATTGAAATGTTCCGCCTTGGATTTCTCCATCAAAATATGCGCCGGCAAAATGAATACCATGACTAATATTATAAAAAATTGTTTTTTTAGTTCCTGTTCGTCGCATGGCCTCTACCATTTCCCTAACAAATTCTGTGACCTTTTTAGGTTCACCCCAATGGTGCGGTTCATTACTTATTTCAAAGGCAATAAGGTTAGGATCATCTCTATACTTCTTGCCATTATAAGGATTGCTATGGTTTAAAAACTGATTTAGATATCTCTTTTGAGCTTCAATGCAATCTACATTGGTTAAACAATTTTGCTTTCCAAATTTTTGAGAAAAGCCCGATGTGGGCTCATTGGGTTCCGGCCATCCATTGCCCCAATACGCAATTGGGGTTATGACGTAATTGATATTGTTTCTGCTTAGAACGTCCAAGAGATAATCAAAAATGTCCAAATGATCGTTTTCAATTAGATTACCTTCAGAATCTGATATTTCGGTATCCCAAACATGAATTCGATAAAGGTCGAAACCAAGGCGAGTGAAATGGTAGACGTCATTATCGATGATTTCTTTTGGATTTAAACCAAGTCTGTTGGCCATACGATAGGCATGCGCAAAAGGAAGGGTATAGTTTACTCCAAAACCTTTAACTTCCGAGCTATCAACGTTCCAACGCATGACCCCATGAGGGTCAACATAAACTTCATTAGAAGAATCTATTTCTTGGGCAAAACAATGGGTCGCGGATAAAAGCAGCCCACAAAGCATTGTCGCATTTTTTTTTACAAAAAGTTTACCTATTTCCAAAGCCATTTTAGTTTTCTTTTCTTGTAATTGATTGGCTACTCAACGAATTTCGTTCAAGGGGTCACTTCAAAAGTGTACTTTCCGTACAACTCGTTGGAGGCACTTATGTATAGAGGTCTATCGTCACCTGATACTTTTATAAGAATGGAAGCAATTCCAGCTCTGGAAATACTAGGATTTTCCCCGACCAGCTCGGCTTTTCCACTTTCAATTTCAAAAAGTATTTTGGACTGGTTATCATTTGACACTAGGTTTTCATCGGAATCTAAAACCATAGCATTGAGAATGACAATATCACCATCACCAAAATTCCCAATTTCCACACCCGCTTTATCAGCGGATACTTTTATTTTTTTTGCCTTTCCTGGGGTTTCTACCGAATCCCTAACTACCTCTTCCTTATCAATATATCCTTTGGCCAATAACTTTCCGGGCAAATATCTAGGAACATTAAAAATGAAAGGAGGATGTTCTAGGTTTGAAGAATAAAAGTCAAATTCCGGTGCAGATTTTCCAATCAAACTATCATTAAAAAAAAAGGCAACTTCTTCACAATTACTATAAACCTTTATTTCTGTAGGCGAATCTTTATCCCAATAGCTAGCAATTTTTACCATAGGGCCGCCAATATGGACCCCTCTAAAATTAATGGATTCGCCAGGGGGTCTTTGACTTTGATAAAAATAATGTACAAATTTGGGAATTCTGAATATATCGCTAATCCCGGAAGCCTCAAGATCATCCGCATACCCACGGTTGTAGTCGAACATGATCCAATTTGCATCTCCTATGGTATTTTTCCCTTGACGATTGGAGTTGGCAGCTTCCTGAAAGTTTAGTGCCTGTTGCAGTAGTCTTTGTTCCCCATGCTCTCTCAATTGCCGACTGGTCCTCTCTTCTTCCCTCAAGTCTTTGAACGCTTTTTGATTGAATCCTGCATTCTGTGCATAATACTCCCAATCGCCATATTCTGCTATAAATACCTTTCTTCCAGCTTTGTCGTAATCTGTCCAATAATTTGGTGGTTTACCGTGTTGCCTGGCGGGAATGTAAAGATCAAATGATGCATGGTCTATCCAACCCGCACTATAGGTATCCAAAAAAGGGAGTTCTTCCTTTAGAATTTCATTGGCTCTTATCATGTATTCCTCTGTCATGCCTGACTCGTTAAGCGAAGTTTCCCAAAAAACGATACTAGGATGATTTCTATCCCTCCGTACCATATCCCTTATGTCTTTGAAGGAATTCTTTTCAAATTCTCCCTTTTGATAAAACTGCCAACCTGGAATCGCATTCATCACTAGCAGACCCAATTCGTCGCACGCATTCAAGAACGATTCATCTTGGGGATAATGTGATAATCTGACAAAGTCAAATCCTGCTTGCTTTATCTTTACAGCGTCTCTATAATTTGCTTCATTGGAAATGGCATATCCAACATAAGGATACTCTTGGTGCCTATTTGTTCCCCTTATGTACATTTTTTTATGGTTTAGGAAGAACCCTTCACTATTCAGTTCTATCTTCCGGATTCCAACTTTTTGGGTAACACTATCCACGATCTCCCCATCGCTGTACAACTTTGTTGTAAACGAATACAGATGAGGTGATGTAGTACTCCAGAGCTTTGGTTTTTCGACATCAAAGGAGAAGGAAAATTCATGGTCGTTACCCGTACTACTGAATACCGTATTGGATTTTTGAACTATCGTTTTTTCGTCATCACCTTTTAGAATTACTTCCGCATTCAATTCTTTTTCCTCATTGGATTCGTTCAAGGCATGAATCTTTACTTGGCATTTTGCGGATTTATTCGTTATCTCCGAAAAATGTATGAGTATTCCCCCTCCACCAATCTTATTGGCTAACATTGGATCAGATATATGTACATTGTTCTTGGAAATCAGTTCAACATCTCTGTAGATTCCCCCATAATAGTTGAAATCCAAATCCTTTAACGGCTTGCCGGGAGGAATAACCGGGTTATCGGTATTGCTTACCTTCACCATTAAAAAATTCTTTCCTTTTTTTAAATAATCAGATATATCGATTGAAAAGGGTAGATACCCTCCTATATGATGCTTTAAATACTTCTCGTTTAACCATACATCCGATTCATGCATTACGCCCTCAAATTTCAAGAAGACTTTTTCATTGTCTCCAAGGTCATATTCAAACTCTTTCTTGTACCACATGGTTCCCTGCCATTGATCATTGACAACCAAGGGCTCTACTCGTGGAACATGGGGTACTTTTATTGAGGTGCTTTTTGAAAAGGTGCTATCTAGGCTAAAGTTCCAGTCCTTATTGAAATCAGTATATTGCGGGGCCTTTGGAATTGGTTTAGATTCGTTTTTCAAAACATGCGCGAGCAACCCAAATACCATTAACAATGAAAGGGTAACAAAGAATATTTTGATGCTATTTTTCATAGTTTGATTTGATAGAATCAAGTCTTAAGATGAGTTCAATTGGAATAGGTTATTCATAAAGATTTATATACTTTGAGATGATGATTATAAAGATTAGGACAAGATGACCCCTCTAGTTAACCAAAAGTTTTACCGTATTAGTCCAAACTCCATACCCTTTTTCGTTTAAATGCACTCCGTCATATGAATAATCCATATTCATAAAATCAGAATCACCTCTAAAGAGAGGGTATAAATCGATAAGTTTGTACCCTTTATTTTTTGCATTATATCGGATAAGTTCGTTGGTCAGCTTTATTTTTTCAACAATTGAAGCAGTATTTGCAGGTAATATGGTTTGGACAAAAATTTCCGTGTTTGGGCTTCCTGTTTCTAGCCTATGTACAATTTTCAATATGTTCTCAAATACTGCCTGACCAGATATTTCCTCATTAAAAAAATCATTGATTCCAATCAAAACAAACACTTGGGAAGGCTCGAAATATGTCAATTCACCCAATCTCTCTAGAACGCCTTCGGATGTGTCCCCGGAAATTCCTCGATTTTTGACATTTTCCCTGTTCATTTTTTCATTCCAACTACCCCCTTCTTCGGTAATGCTATTTCCTAAAAAAACAATATCACCCGGTTGTAAAGGATTCTTTTTAAATTCTGAAATCCTCTTTGGATAGTGTTTTTTTGTGAATTCGGAATGGGATGCTATCACCAAATCTGTAGGTGGGTACAAGCTTTCCAAAGTTTTGTTTGCAATAGGCGTGTTGGAGCTATCTTCAACAGTTTTTGGAGAATTATTGCATGAGCTAAACGAAATGACAAACATTAAGGATATGATTCCGGGAATCATGCTCTTATCCATGGGATACTCTTTTTGAGTGGTTTATGATTTACTACTTCCTCTTAATTCAATTATCGTGAAGGAATTGCGGTATTCCTTCACGATAAAAATTTCAATATCATTATTCCAAGGTTATGGTTTTATTGTTTGCATTTATGGTTAGGGTGTAGAGCCCTGTTTCCCCTTTAAAAATAAAGTTCTCATCACTGCTTCCATCGTTCTCAAAATTGGCATCTATATCATAACCCTCATTAGCATAATATGCATAGTTGTTATTAGTATCCCATGTGCCAAAGGTTTGGAAAAATCGAAAAATTCCTTCGTTGCTTATAGCTATTTCGGCAGTCCACACATTTTCCGAAATTTGAAGTAGTTCAACTGAGTCATCATTGAATCCCCAGCCGCCTGGGACTCCTCCTCCTACGGCCCAAAGAGAAGGTAGAGCCTCATATTCTTCAAGTATGATTCTCTTGTTATTCGCATTGATGGTCAAGGTATATGTGCCCGGAGTCCCAATAAACCTAAAATTTTCATCTCCGCTACCATCATTTTCAAAACTTGCATCTATTTCAAATCCTTCACTTGCATAATGCGTATAGTTATTATTGGTATCCCATGTACCAAACTTTTGGAAAAAACGGAATACTCCATTACCCAATTCCAGATTAGCACTCCAAATACCACTAAAAGTCTGGGTAAACTCTGTGGTATCATCATTGAAACCCCATCCACCGGGTACGGCATCGCCAACGGCCCAAATTGATGGGAATGGCCCTGATCCCAACAGGGAAATTGTTTTATCATTATCATCTATTTCCAAGACATACTCACCTATTGGACCAACGAACCTAAAGTTCTGGTCCCCGTCTCCAGCATTCTCCAAATTGGAGTCTATTGTGTAACCCTGATCATCGTAGTATTCATAATTTAGTCCACTTCCCCAATCATCTTTAATAGTAAAGAACCTGAAAGTACCTGGCGAAAGGTTTATAGTAGCCCTTCTAACTCCGAAAATTGGAGATTCCACTAAGGTCGCATCATCAAAACTCCAACCCCCTGGCAAAGCATCGCCTAAAGCATAATAGGTCTCAGAAACTACAGGTTCCAGCAAAATGGTTCTTGCTTCACTATCAATTTCCAAGGTGTAAAGGCCCGGTGTACCTTCAAAGACGAAGTTATCGTCATTATCATTGGCATCCTTCAGTTTTGGATCTACGTTGTACCCTCTATTTATAAAGTATTGGTAACCTACCCCTGATGTCCAATCCCCGTCCGCGTTAAAAAATCTGAACTTGTTTTCTGCCAAGTTCAATTCAATAACGTTCTTATTCTCCTCGCAAGACAATTCTATTGCCTTGTCCCAATCCCATAATGCATCCGGCACACCATCTCCCAATGCCCAAATTGGGCTACAATTGTATTCAGGAACGTAATTGTCATTGAAAATGTTCATCCCCAGAGTTGGGCTACCTGAATTGTCGAACAAAGTGGCATTATCCCAATGTGAGCCAGCGGCCGCCCAAAGCGTACCACAACCGGTGGACACCCAAGCTGGTTCCCAATACACCATACCAAATCCATTGCCTTCTTTCAATTCCCTTTTTAAATCCAGTAAAAATTCCAATTGCCCCTGCTGTGTTGCGGGATATGCGGATTTTCCCAATATATTATTTGCGTCATCGGCATTTTCCGTTGTAAACGGATATGCAGTTTCAACAATCATAACTTTTTTATTGTAGCTAGATCCTAGCGCGGACACGGCATCTGAAATATCCGAAACTTCATATTCTGACCATGCCGGGTAGTAAGACACCCCTATCCAATCATAATTTACGATACCATTTTCATTAGCTTGCTCAAACCAAAGTAGGGCATTTTCCGGTTGGGCAATATGTAGCATAATCTGCACTCTGGCATCATGCTTTTTGGAAATATCCCGTACAGCCTCAATAGCCCTATTGATCAGAAATGCATTGCGCTCCCAATCGATTTCAAACCATCCACTTTCTTCATTCAATATATTTCCATTGATTTCATTGCCCAATTGTACAATTTCGGGAAGTAGTTCCTTGGTCCCCAGATTATCTAAGGTCTCATAGGTATAATCATACAGCCTTTGGGCCAGTTCTTCCGTATTGTCGACAACATCTAACCAAGCCCTTGGTATTACCTGGTTTCCGGGATCGGCCCAAGTATCGGAATAGTGGAAATCCAATAGGACATCCATATTTTGTTCCTTAGATTTCCCAATAGTTTTCTCAACGTCTTCAATGGTGGAGTATGATGTCCATTCCGAGGGATCGTTCCATAATCTTACCCTTACCAAATCATTGCCCGCATTTTTGAATATCCTGTAGGGATCTTCGTTGTTCCCTCCGATATCATTGTAACTGGCTCCACAGTCGATCATTTCATTTAGATAAGAAAGATCGGAACCGGTATAAAATTGTTGTTCAAAAGCATTCCGAGCTTCAAAATCAAATTCTTCTTCATTAATTACTTCATAGATTTCGTCCTTACATCCTGCACCCAGTGTAAGTAGTATACATGAAAATAAAAAGTATCTTACCTTTCTCATTTTTATCGAGTAATAATGTTAATATCCCGGATTTTGCTCAATAACTCCGTTTCCCTCTATGATAACATCTGATGGTATTGGGAAAAGAATATGTTTTTCACTTGCACTGGTTGCGCCCCGCTCCACGGCCTTTTCTATAAACTTACCATGACGAATTAAATCTTGGCGTCTCTGTCCTTCACCGAACAGCTCGCGCCCTCTTTCGTCCAGAATGGCATCCCTAAACTGATTTTGGTTTAATCCATCCCATGGTGAAACTCCTGCCCTAGCCCTTACTTCATTTACATATCGGTAGGCCTCTGATGGTCCCCGTTGTTCGTTAATGGCTTCGGCTACCGATAGGAGTACATCGGCATATCGGTAAATGACCCAATCTATTGCATAATCCGGCCCATTACCCTGTATGCTAGTATATTTTAAAGGAATGGCCCCTCGTAATCCATTATTCCTATCTACAAATTCCCCACCGCTATTGGTATATTCCGAAATGATAGCATTGGTTCGAAGGTCTCCGCTCTCAAACATATCATAAAACTCCCAAGGCATAGAATAGCCGTACCATCCACCTCCTCGCTCAATTAATGTGCTGCCGGCAAATCCCTGTGCATAACCTCCGGGAAACAAATGCTGCATGTACCAGTTAGGCACTGCATCATTACTTACTATGGCATATATAAGTTCATTATTACCTGAGGTTATAAATATATCCTCATAGCTAGGATTCAAAGCGTAAGCTCCTGAATCAATTATAGCTTTACCTGCAGCTTCTGCTTTGACCCAGTTTTTTTGGTGCATGTAAAGCTTTAATAGTATTGTTCTGGCCAACCCTTTTGAAACTCTGCCCCAGTCTGCAGTCCCATTATGCGCATCTGGTAATTCATCTGTACCAATGGCATCTAATAAGTCTTGCTCGATAACACCGGTATAGACCTCATCTGACCATCTTGGAATGATTTCGGTATCGCTTAAAGTTCCAGGGTCAACTTTAGCGTTCACCGGGCCAAAGAAATCATAAAGTATATACATTAACCATGCTCGTAATGTTTTGGCCTCCGCCAAATACCTATTCTTAATGGTCTCATTTACTGATGACTTCTCTATTTTATCTATAATATCCGTTGCCCTTGCTACATATCTTATTCTTGAATAGGCGGATGCCCCGGTTCCCGAAAATGTGGCCGGCCCCCATGTAAAGTTCAGTATATTGGGATCCCAGTCATTCCAAAGTTCGTCCGTGGTCAACATACTTCTCATAACATATGTTCGGTTATTGGCATTGTAGAGATTGGCATACCAAATTCCAACTCCTGGATCCTCCCCTCCCCAATCTATTGAGAAGGAACTATACAATGCCACTAAGGCGGCATTAAAGTCTTGTTCGGTTTCAAAAAAGTTTTCAGGAGTTAGATCACTGAATACTTCAGGTTCCAGTTCATTTTCACAACCCGTTGTTAGGAAGAGAACCGAAAAAAAAGTGGTTAAAATCAATCTGTTCTTTAATTTACTTTTCATGTCATTTTTTTTGTTAAAACTGAATATCTAAGCCTAAAGTCGACGTTAGCGCTTGGGGGTAAGGATTGGTAACATCCAACTCTG
>JBCBSN010000177.1:0-9672 GCA_039819225.1 Bacteroidota bacterium
TATAACTTTGTTCAACCTTAACGCAACCTGAACCGTATTATAGTATCATTTGTTTAAACAGTTTTGAATACCCCACATCATTTAAGACCTTACTATGCTTACTTTTTTCGGAATTCTCTTATTATTGCTCGTAGTCAATGTTATTCTATTGATTATAAGTACCAGGGCCACGCAGAATCAGAGATAGGGAACATTGCTTCATTATATTATGGGTGCCATAACCCATAATATTGGCATGCACGGCATGCCTTTTATATACAACCACCGGTGTGGCCATTCTATTCCTGACTTTCACCTTATATTAAGAGCTCATTTTCCACTTGAAATTGGTATTGGCAAACTCATTTTTAGTCCAGGTTAAAAAAAGAACGCCGCCCCTTTCGGGACGGCGCAGAAACCTTTTTTAGCATTTTAATTTTGGAGCTAGCCTACACCTACCAACTCCACATCAAATAAAAGGGTAGCATTGGGAGGGATGGCCCCATTTCCGGCACCAGTACTGCCATACGCCAAGTTAGGCGGAATTACAAAACGAGCCTTATCACCAACCTTTAAAAGGGCTATTCCCTCATCCCATCCCGGGATGACCTGGCCAATGCCCAATTTGAAGTCAATGGGTTTATTTCTTTGGTAGGACGAATCGAAAACCGTACCATCCAAAAAGGCTCCCTCATAGTGTACGGAAACCAATTTTCCTTTTCGTGCCTGGGCGCCATTACCGTTTTGGATGAGCTTGTAGCGCAATCCGCTTGGTGTTTCCTTTAAATCCTTGGTAATCCTCTCATATTCTTCAGCCTGCTGTTTTTTCTTTTGTTCCAATCTGCTTTCCCGAGAACCATCAAAGGTTTTAAAGGCATCCAAAGCATCCCAGTTTTGGGCTTCTTCGCCTATTCTAACGATTTCCAAACGCTCTATTACATCGCCCTGGGCAATTTCATCCACCGTTTCCTGGCCCGAGGTAACATGCCCAAAAACGGTATGTTTATTGTCCAACCATGGCGTAGGCCCGTGGGTTATAAAAAACTGACTCCCATTGGTGTTCGGCCCTGCATTGGCCATGGAAAGTACTCCGGGCTGGTCATGTTTGAGGTCCGCATGGAACTCATCGTCGAACTTATAACCTGCATCCCCTGTCCCCGTGCCCAAGGGGCATCCCCCTTGAATCATGAAATCAGGGATTACCCTATGGAACTTTAGACCATCATAATAGGGCTCTCCGTTACCTTTTGAGGAGTTTTCTTGATTCCCTTCGGCCAAGGCCACAAAATTGCCTACAGTTCCCGGGGTTTTGTCATGTGTTAACCTAATTAATATATCCCCTTTTGAGGTATTAAATTTTGCATAGATTCCGTCTTGCATCTTTTATTTTTTTATGAGCGGCAAATGTAAGGAAATTGGCTTTGTGTTCACAAGAACCCGTATGGTAAAAATCAAGTAGATGGTTAGCCCTTTACTTTTCCGGAAGGAATCACGCCATACTGGTCAAAAAGATATATCAAACTTGTCATTGCGGCCGCCCCTAGCTCCAATTCACGTTTGTTTACATGTTCAAACGTATCGTTTTCGGCATGGTGATGATCAAAATACCGCTGGGAATCCGGGCGAAGTCCTGCCAAGACCATTCCTTCCCTTTTCAGCGGCCTAATATCCGCTCCGGAGAAGCCCTTTATAAAAAGATGCACCAAATAGGGTTCAAACAAAGGCATCCAAGACTTAACCTGCTCCAGATTCCGATCAGAACAATCAAAGGAAAAGCCCCTTGGAGTAAACCCGCCAGCATCGCTCTCTAGGGCAAATATGTGGTTCTCCTTCCGTGAACGTACCATCTCTGCATATTTGGTACCCCCACGCAACCCGTTCTCCTCGTTCATAAACAGTACCGCCCGAATGGTCCTTTTTGGGATGTATCCCGTTTTTTTGAGAATACGGAGTACTTCCATGCTTTGTACGCATCCGGCCCCGTCGTCATGGGAACCATCCCCCAAATCCCAAGAATCCAGATGGGCCCCGACCAAGATAATCTCCTCTGGGTAGATACTGCCTTTTATCTCTCCAATCACATTATAGGACTCCACATCCTCGTATTGCTTGCAGTTTTGTTTAAAATAGAAGTTTATTTCGGGATTCAGCTTCAGGGTAGTACTCAATAGTTCCGCAGCATTGGTGCTTATGGCAGCGGCCGGAATCCTTTTTTCCACAGGGGTATCCCCGTAGGACATGGCACCGGTATGGGGATAGTCATCCAGGCGCAGGGTCAATGATCTTACCAACACCCCAACGGCACCATATTTGACCGCTTCGGCGGCTCCGGAGTAACGCTGATCGGCACAGCCACTATACGCATTAAAAGTGCTGATTAAAGTGGGATCCATGGGACGGTTAAAAAAAACGATTTTTCCACTGATTTTGTCCGGCCCCAAAAGTTTAAGTTCCTCAAGACCTTGGACCTCTACTACCTTGGCCTTAATACCAACTAGGGGCGTGGCCACGGAGCCGCCCAGAGCACATATGGGTACCGTAGTGGTAATCCCCGGGGCCGTTTCAATATAGGCGAATTCCGGTGTTCCACGTACCCATTTGGGAACCATTACGGTCTGTAGCCACACACGGTCTAAGCCTAAGGATTCCATTTGGGCCTTGGTATAGTCCACCGCTTGTTGCGCCTGTACCGACCCCGAAAGCCTGCCGCCTATCTGATGGGACAGATGGTTAAGCCATTCATAGGCCTTTCCCTCGGTAAGGGCGGTATCATAGATTTTCTTTAATTGGGCGCGGTCATTTCCCTGGCCCATTACCAGTATTCCACAAAAAAGAAAGAACACTAAGAATTTATTCATTTTTTTCATTTTCCAATTCGTGGATGTAAGCCTCTAAATTAGCGTGTATTTTCGGATCAAGTTCGGGTTCCCGGATATCTTTGTACTTTTTTAACTCTTCCAATAGGATGGAAGCTACAATTACCCTTGCCGCATTCTTGTTATCCGAAGGAATTACATACCAAGGTGCATGGGGCATTGAGGTTGTGTTGATCGCTTCCTCATAACACTCCTGGTATCTGGCCCAAAGCTTACGTTCCTCCAAATCCCCTGGGGAAAACTTCCAGTTTTTCCGCTTTAGCCTTAGCCGCCTTAATTGCCGTTGCCGTTGTTCTTCCTTGGAAAGGTGCAGGAAGAACTTAAAAATAATCATCCCGTTTTCAGAAATATGGCGTTCAAAGTTATTGATTCGCTCAAAACGCCTGTTCCAAAACTTTTGGTCAATATCTTCCACGCTAAGGATATCCGGGATGTTTTCGTTAAGGATGTAATGAGGATGTACCCGGGTAACGAGCACATTTTCGTAATGCGTCCTGTTAAACACACCAAATTTTCCCTTGGGCGGGAGCGCAATATAATGGCGCCAGATGTAATCGTGCTTTAGTTCCAAATCCGTGGGCACCTTAAAACTATGAACGACCACCCCACGTGCATTGAAATCCTTAAATACTTCCCGAATTAAACTATCCTTACCTGCGGCATCCATGCCCTGGAGACACACAAGAACACCATATTTGGCATGGGCATAAAGTGTGTCCTGAAAATCTCCTAACTCTTCCCGGATATTCTCTAGAGCCTGCTTAAGTTCTTTCTTTGGGGCATCCAAATCCTCCAAAGTAGGCATCTCCACTAGTTTTATGGGGCTACTTACCTTAAATTGTTTCAAATTTACTTTCTTCATAGGTGGAATATATTGAACTCGCCTTGAGTTTCCAAAATTTGCAATGAATTTTGGAAACTCAAGGCGAGATGGTGGTTTTTCAATGGTTTCTGCCTTTAGAGAAACAGATGGACACCTATCAAAAGTGGGGAATTAGTAAACAAGCCGATCCTAAAGGGTCAAAGTTTGGAAGTTCTCTATCGCAAAAGCGTGAAATGCCCCATGAATTTACGGTTGTCCTTGGTATGGTTAAGTTCCACCACGTACCAATAATCCCCGGTAGGAATAGGGTTCCCATTATAAGTGCCGTCCCATTTATCCTCCTGGTCCAATCTTGCCACAACACGGCCATAACGATCATAGATGGTTGTGATGCTGTTGGGATAGAACCCATCGAACTTGATTTTCCAGGTATCATTGGTGCCCGAAAATTCGGGTGTAAAGTATTGGGGAATACTTATCTTGACTAGTTCGTATTCAAGATTTGCTACTTGAGAACAGCCTAGGGCATCTATAACCCTGACCTGTTGATTTCCTTCCCTTTGAACATCAAAGGTGTTGTTCTCACCCATTTCCTCATCGTTGAAGTAAAAGGTATATGGTGGGGTCCCTCCCTCAATGTTGGCCTTTATCTCGTTAAGCGTAGTCGTTGCTTCCAGGCCCATCTCTAGAGGTGTGATACGTTCAACGGTAAATCTCAGATTGTCCTTCAAACAGCCGTTGGCATGCAATAGGCTAACATAGTGTTCCCCGGGCGCCAAATCTTCAAAAATGGGCTCCTCCACAAAATCCGAAACATCCGAAGAATCCAATGCATACAGTATTTCATCGGAAAGCTGGGAATTTTGCATGATTATACGGGCGGTACTCCTTAAAAACCCGTCCGTTCCAATTTCACATGTAGGTATCGTTTCAACGTTCGCCTGCAGGTCTACGCCCTTTTCTACGATACCCCCAATGGAGGATATACAGCCTATAGAATCCCTAACCCATACGGTAAATGGACCCGATTCCACGGATTTTGCCAAATCAAAGTTCGTGGTGAAGTTTTGCCCATCCATACTCCATTCATACGGTGGTACTCCCCCTTGGGTATATACCTCGGGAATCTTCCCGGTGAAATCGCAGGGATCAAATTCCAATTCCTGAACCGTAATGCTAAGAGGAGCTATGGAATCCAAAATAAAAACGGTTTCGGTACTTAGACAACCATTATCATGCCTTATGGCTATAAAATGCTCCCCAGAGCCTACATTTTGGAAATTAGGTTCATCCTGGAAGGCACTACCCTCGGTACTGTCCAGGGCATAGCCGAGGCCCGTTGCTAGAGTTGTATCAGCTACCCTAACACTAAGACTATAGGCCAGTTGGCCATCTTCCCCTATAGTACAATTGGGTATGGATTCAATGCCTGCACTCAAATCCACTCCTATCGGAATAGCACCCTCCGTACTGGCGGTACAGCCTTTATCGTCACGTACCCAAAGGGTGAAATTGCCCTGACCCGTAAGGCCGGAAAGGTCTATTTCCGCACTGTAGTTCTCGTTGTCCAAGCTCCATTGATAGGGTGGCACCCCACCGGTGGTATAGATTTCAGGAATTGTTCCCTCGAAGTCACAGGGGTCGAATGGAATATCCTCCAAAGTGATTTGGAGCGGTTCCGGAATCGTGCCGATTTCCTCGGTTCCAAGGTCCAGATGGCAACCGAAAGCGTCCATGACGTGGACGTAGTAGATGCCCTCGGAAAGGTCCTCGTAGACTGACTGCCCAGAATACAGGGAAGTGTCCGTAGGATCCACAAGGGGGGCATCACCTAAATAAAACCTATACGGCTCTTGACCCCCGGTTGAAACGATTTCTATGGATGGCAAATCGGTACAACCTGCTTGCTCCACCAGAATCATGGCCTCAAAATTGTCGCATAAGGTCTCACAATTGGGGGAAATACTGTCTTGGTTGTTGCCCAGGGCGCATTCCTGCACTTGGCCGCCGGTATCCAGATCTAAGGGCAATGGACTTCCCGGGGCGATGTTCACTACGGCATAAAATACATAGTTCAGCCGTGTTTCATCAGTAATGTCAAAGGCAAACTGTCTGGCTTGTCCAGAGGTAAGATCCTCCTCCAGAACAACATCCGCGATTTCCCGGGTACCGGCAAGGGCGGGATCGCCATCGTAAAAAACAATGGGCGTATCCGCGGGGAGTACCCCAAGACCCTGGTTGCCCACCGTGTAGGTTACAGTACCGGTGGCACAATCGAACCCGTCCAGGTCTATCAGGGCATCGGCAAGGGGTATGGTCTCCCGGGGGGCACGGTCCACCGAAGCTACTTGTACATTGTTAACGTTCAAAAGTGGTATGCCATTGATCAGACTTGCAGAATTGGTCTCCACCGCAGGGATGGTACCATCATCGTTCACGGCGGATACCCGGTAGGCGTACTGGTTCCAGATCTTCCGTGCCGGTTGCCAGGGGTTGGCCCCAGATTCGTAGACGTGCAATGCTCTACCATTAGAAGCCACAATAACCTCGGCCTCATCGTCATTGTCTATGTCTACTATAATGGGGTATTCGCCCCGGGTTAAGGAAGTTGTCGCGGCATTGGAATAGAGCTCGTCTCCATTCGGACCGTTAATCACACGGAACCGCCCCTCATCCCGATACACGATTTCCTGAATACCGTCCCCATTAAAATCGAACATGGAGGCCCCCGTCCACCCTGAGGTCGTGTCCTGGGCTGGAATGCTCCATTTGGTGACCAGGACGTCTCCGGTCAGGTCAAATTCGTAAGCTTCCAAACGAGCTCCCCGGTTTAGGGAAACTACCTCTGGAAAGGGGTCATCGTCAATATTCCCTATCATGAATATACCACCAACACCTCCCGGCCCGGAAGCCATAATCTGGGCCGTTCTTGGGTTCCAGGCGATAATCTCCCCGTTGCTGGCCGTGACGATATCCAATTGCCCATCCAAATCCACATCTATTGGATAGGAATGCCCGTCTAGTCCCGGCAGTTTTACCGCCTCACTTATTATGTTACCTACAGTGCCGTCTGGATTGGTAATATCAACGGTGTAAACGGTACGCCCGGCAATGAGTTCAGGGCCAGCATCTTGGGGTAGTACATCTGCTGCCGTAACTATTGACTGATTAGTATTTACATATCCCATTGTTGCAAGACCAACATGCCCTCCAGGAGTAGCAGCTGCCAAAAACTGGCCTGTAAGGGCATTAAAAATCGTATTTCCTCCAAAAACCTCTGGAATCCCATCACCATTAAAATCTATCAAGTGCAAGGTTTGTATACCGTATTGTCCTGAATCACCTTGTGGCCAAGGTACTGACCAGCGTTCTACCCCCGTATGCTCCAGGGATTGCACGGAAACATCGGTACTAAAAAACAATTCCATATCCCCATCTCCATCCACGTCAGCTATCGCCATTGGAGTATCTATGCCGCCCAGAGCGGGGAAAGAGTTTTCCAAGTCTCCAGTGACCCCATCAAAAACATGGACCACCGCCGCTCCATAACCAAATAATGCTCCATCTTTAGCCAATATCTCCACCTCTCCATCATTGTCAATATCCCCAGCAAGAATATTGGTGCGGCCTTCCAAAGTTCCTGCGGTTATGAGCCTTGGCCCAGAAACGGTGAAATCATCGATAGATGGGGGATCTGTTTTCCGGTAACAAGTGGAATCCACCGGTATGGCCGAATGAGATCCGGGTTCTTGGGCAATGGAAGGCCTGCCCATGGCCAATATAAGGATAAGGGCCAAAGAAAACGGTTTAAAAGTAGCTGTAGCGGGTAAAAATACTTTCATACGCTATGGCATTATGAAACCATCCGATACCCAAAGGCGGAAATTAAAAGGGGTGCCCTAAGGCACCCCAGATGTTTAAGTACGGTCTATTCCTATAAGAATAATGAGGCGATCCGGGGGTTTAAAAGCGCCTTTGCATATCAAAAAAAGTGTTTCGTTTTAGGTTAATGGTTTATTTATTACTGATAGATAAGTTCATCACGAACCTAGCAAGTTTATCTAGGAGATATCAAATTTTGTCGGTAAAATCCTTATAATTATAGCTCAATTACATTTTTTCATTACGATAATTCTTAAAAATATATGATTTTATCCTTATTCTTTACCAGTTAAAACCATATATAAGTAGACATTACCACCTACCTGTCCGACGAGATTTGATCGGAACCATGTTCTTTCCAATAAGAATCTAAAAGACCGGCTTTGTGCAAATAACTTCGGAGGTATCGGAAAGAAATAATATTCTAAGTATTCCGGATGGCAATAGGGGCGGGTGCCACGATTTATCTTATAGACACCTTGCCACTTAACACTTTATACAAGAGAGCAGGGATTACCATATCGACCAAATGCATGAATTGTTAAAAAAAACAACGGTTCAACAGCCAATAAAAACCCTTTATCCAAAATACCGCCGGACCCGGCCCGTCCATCGAAAAAATAATTTGTCCGGATCGGTTATGGTTATCTTTGTATCGTAAAATATCCCAAATTTTTCATTGAATTAACCTTATAATGGAAAAATATTCTATACTGCTAAGTGTGCTTATCGTTATCCTATTCTCTTCTTTTAGGACTAGTGAGGCATGTAAATATGCAGGTTCCAATATTGGTTTTGTAAAATCCCAGACCGAAAAGGCCCTGGAAACAGGGGATATTAACAAGTCCCGATATTATGCCTATAAGGCTTTGAACGCCATTGTTAAATCCAAACAGCAGTTTTCCGATTGTGGTTGCGACTATGCGGTCCAAAGCATAGAGGAAGGTCTTAACAACCTGAAGATGGCTACCCGTGCTACGACGCTTGGAGCCACCCGGATATTGCTGAAACGCGCCATGGAGGATATTAAGGATAGCTTGGATGCCCTAGCAGACCACGAAACGATGCATGACAGTCCCTATGGTAACGATGTCCTTGTATTGAATACTTCCAAGATGAAAAAGGAACAAAAAACCATTGAAAAACCAACTATGGGCATGCTCAAAACTAAAATAGACCGATCCCTGGAAAGCTATCGTGCTTCCCTGAATGGTGTGATTACCTCCGTAGATTGTAAGGAGGCCAGGGCCTTTGCCCAAAAAATTTACGACCATTGCGAGCAGCAATTATTAGAACCTGAACTCAGTGAGGGAAAGAAATATTATAACCTTAGGACCAAGGAAATCACTATGGAAGCCCTAAATGCATTAGGCAATTGCAGTCTATAACCCAAGTAATGAACGAACCCCTTTTAGAACCTGCCTATTTGCTGGCAAAGAGCTTTACGTCCTCTTCGGTAACCTCTTCCCCTCCCAGAATAATAAGACGTTCCACCACATTTCGCAGTTCCCTTATATTACCAGTCCAGTCATAGGTCTTTAACAACTTTACCGCTTTCTGGGAAAACGATTTTGGGGAAATCCCTTGTTCAGAAGCTATTTTCTTGGCAAAATGGGTTATGAGCAATGGTATATCGTCCCGTCTGTCGTTCAAGGCAGGCACCTTAACCAAAATAACAGCCAATCTGTGGTATAGATCTTCCCGAAACCTACCTTCCTCTATTTCCTTTTTTAAATTTTTGTTGGTTGCGGCAATCACCCTTACATCTACCTTAATGTCCTTATCCGTGCCTACCCGGGATATCTTGTTTTCTTGAAGGGCCCGCAGGACCTTGGCCTGTGCAGAAAGGCTCATATCTCCTATCTCATCTAAAAAAATGGTTCCCTTATTGGCCGCCTCGAATTTACCGGCCCTGTCCTTGACCGCGGAGGTAAATGCCCCTTTGACATGGCCAAATAGCTCACTCTCTATCAATTCCGAGGGTATGGCGGCGCAATTGACCTCTATGAACGGGGCCTTGTTTCGTTGACTTTTTTCATGGATCCAATGGGCCACAAGTTCCTTTCCCGTTCCATTGGAGCCTGTAATCAATACCCTGGCATCTGTAGGGGC
>JBCBSN010000178.1:0-9624 GCA_039819225.1 Bacteroidota bacterium
ATAATGGATAAGCTTCAAAAGCTGGATTTTTCTGTTCCCCGACCCTAAAGGGCGGAAAAATCCCTCAAAAAGTGCCTGAATAGAGAAAATCTTTACCCGCCCTGGGCGGGTTAGGGAAATAGGATTTTCGATTCCGAGAAAGCTTATCCATTATTCACGTTACATTTATAATCTTTCAAATCACTAGGCCATGATTAAAAGAATACTCCTATTAGGTACCTTGCTTATCTTTCTTTCCTGTGGAGGCTATAATTCCATAGATAGTTTTTATAACGCGCATAAAAACGATAATCAGGTAACAGCGATACGGGTGCCCCAGTTTATTTTATCCCTGATCAATGGTATTTCACCGGAAATGAAATCGTTGGTAGGCAACACCAAAGACCTACGCTATATGCAGTTTCGCAGTGCTACCCCGGCGCGAACACAATTCCTTAACCAGCAAATGAACGGCATTACCGGAAACTCTTTTATAGAGGTCTTTAGGAAGAACGATGATTTAAAGCGCAATGTGGTCTCCATACGGGAGAAGAAGAACGCGGTTAAGGAAATCCTCATTTACAATAACAACAATCTTAATGGCTCTTTTTTATATTTCAATGGTGATTTTGATCCCGCAAAAGTAAGGCAGATGGCCAAAGGGAATCAATTTCAAAAACTTGGTACCAGCCTTGTGCGGCAATTTAATTCCGGAAGTGCCACGCCCGGCATTACCCAGTAGTGCCTTTATACGAACGCACACTTTCCACAACCACCGAAGTTAGGATAAGCAGCCCTCCGAAAACAGTACTCCATGAAGGGACCTCCGATAGAAAAAGTGCTCCGATAACAATACCGTATACGGGTTGTATGCTGCTGATGATACTTACCGTGGTTATGGAAAAATGCTTAAATGTATTGATGAAAAGCGTGTGGCCCAAAACTGTGGTGATAATAACGAGACCTGCCAAACCCTGCCATTGTGTTGGTACAGGTCCGAGGTCATAGAGAAAATATACCGGGAACAAAAGGAAGGCCGTAATCGCCAGTTGATGGGTCATTAAAATGGAGCCGTTGTAGCGATCTACCTTGGTTTTTAGAATTAGGTTACGTATGGCATAACAAAGGGCGGAGAACAACCCAAAACCTATGGCAACGGTATATCCATTATCTAGACTAAAGTCGGGTACCAAAAAGTAAATACCCCAGATGACCAAAAGTGCTAAGAGCAAATGGATTTTTTGAAATTTGGTCTTTAAGAAAAAGGGCTCCAAAAAAGCGGTCATTACGGGATAGGTAAAAAGGGACAACATCCCAATGGCAACATTGGATAATTGAAGGGCCTTAAAGTAGGATGTCCAATGGACGCACATTAGTACCCCGCTAATTATTACGGGGAGCATATCTCGGCGCCTTAGCCTAAAGGAAACCCCACGCCATTTACAGTATAAAAAAAGGATAGCAAAGGCGAATGTGGCCCTAATGCCAATGGTCAAAGGGACGGGAAGTTCAATGAGCTTACCAAAGGGACCCGAGGTCCCCAGTAAAAGCATGGCCAAATTAATTTCGATAAAGTCCCGTAAGGAAAGGTTGGTTTTTTTGTCCAAAGATCAGCGTGTAAGATTCATGGCCTTTTCCCGAATGATGGTACCCACGGGCTTGTTCTGCAAATGACTTTCCAACCAGGAAATGATATCCAAATATAAGAAAGCCCGTTTTTCGTAGGGGTGTTCTTCGTATTTTTTAAGTTCCGTATGCAGTTTTTCAAATTCGGCCCGTAATTCATGAGGATAAATGTTACCCAAGTTTCGTAAGAATTTGATCATTTCCTTCTGTACGGCATGCAAATCGTTCATTTTGAGCAAAAACTTGTAGGTGCTTTTTAGCTGTACTTCCATATGATAATCCATTCCGGCCTCATAATGGGCCACTAGGCTTAGAACCCTTGCAAAACACATAAGATCTTCCCGCATCTTCAGGCTTTTGTTGCTGATGATTTTTTTAAGATACTGGATACACATTTTGTTATCGCCAGTGCCAAAATAGAGGCAGGCGATCTTGTAGTAGAGGATCATAATGTGATGTGCATCGATCCGGGCCTTATGCTTTTGGATGCCGTATTCAATTATTTTCACCAAATACAGTCCCTTTTCAAAAGTACCGTACAAAAAATGGGAATTCAGTTTGTTGGCATTGATGTATAAAAAAGCTAGAGAGGCAATATTATCATTTTTCGGAAAATCCTTGGCCCCAACTATGCGCTCCAACTTTCCCAAAGTCTGTTTAAACTGGGTGCCATATCGCACATAAAATAGGGATTCAAGTAGGTAATGGTTGCCTTTTAGGAAAAAGACTGGATTTAGATGGATCATATCCGGCCTTTCGTAGAAGAGATCTACCCATCTATTGGCGTACTTGTAAGAGGACAAAAAATCCTGTACCAAAAAACTATACCAGAGGTATGCCTTATACAGCCATAGCTTTTCACGGAATCCCAAGGTATCCAGGTCGTACTTGGGCAATTGTTTTTCAAAATAGGTCTTTACCTTGGTATAGTCATCATCGCTACGCACATAACCTACCTTGAGCATCATTCCATATAATTGAAGTGAAAGATTGCTCAACTTGCTCGTCATTACGTTTTGGGCAGAAAGTTCTTTGGCCTGGACCGCAAGCTCGTCCGCTCGATCGGGAATACTGCGGGTAATGTATTGTGTCTCTATGATCTTTTCGAGCTCAACAATTTCATAAGCTATATTCTTTTCCTCGTTCTCGATGGCCGTGGTCTTGGCTTTCTCCAAAATTTTCAGACTTTGTTTATAAAGTCCCTTTTGATAGAGGATCGTGGCAAAATCCAATTGTTCCCGAATCTGAACGCGAATGTTCTGGTTTACAGGATTTAAGCGAAGACTCACCAATATCTGTCTGTACAGATGGGCCTTGAGATTGCTCAACTGGGCCTTTTTTACGATTCCGCTGGCCAAAATGGTCTTTTCATCATAGGCCCGGCTTTTGTCCAAAAGGTTAAAAAGCGCCAAAAACTTGGCATCGGTATTAACGCCTAAACGTCCAACATAAAGCTTAAACTGCCTTTTCTCGGATTTTGAAAGCGACTTTACCAGCACGAACAAAGCGTCTTTATGTCCACTTGTCATCGTAAATATCTCTATTTAAAAGGTTGTTTTTCAGCTTTTTAAAAAACCGAAAAAGTGGATAAGCATTGTAAATGTTCCTCCAAATTTTAGGTCGTTTGTCCTATTGGTCATATATTCGTATAGGCTACGTAAAACTAGGTAAAGATAATGAGTAAAGATAAAGTACAAATTTTTGATACCACACTCCGTGACGGCGAACAGGTGCCCGGCTGTAAGTTGGGTTCCGAGCAAAAATTGGTCATTGCCGAGCGCTTGGACGAATTGGGTGTGGACATCATCGAGGCAGGGTTCCCCATATCCAGCCCCGGGGACTTTAAATCCGTAACGGAAATAGCCCAATTGATCAAAAATGCCACGGTCTGTGGTCTTACCCGAGCGGTAAAAAAAGATATTGAAGTGGCTGCAGAAGCCCTAAAGCCAGCTAAGACCCCTCGTATCCATACAGGTATTGGCACTTCCGACTCCCATATACGGCACAAATTCAAATCCAATAAGGAGGCTATCATAGAACGGGCGGTACAGGCCGTAAGTTACGCCAAGACCTTTGTGGAGGATGTGGAGTTTTATGCCGAGGATGCAGGACGCACGGACAATGAGTTTTTGGCCAGGGTCTGTGAAGCGGTAATCAAGGCCGGGGCCACGGTACTGAATATACCTGATACCACGGGCTATTGTCTTCCTGAGGAATACGGGGCTAAAATGAAATACCTTAAGGAAAACGTAAAAGGCATTCACAAAGCCATTCTTTCCTGTCATTGCCATAATGATTTGGGCCTTGCTACCGCCAATTCCATCGCCGGGGTAGTCAACGGGGCACGCCAGATCGAATGCACCATAAACGGCATTGGTGAGCGCGCCGGGAATACGTCCCTAGAGGAAGTTGTCATGATCTTAAGGCAACACCCCTATTTGGGATTGGACACCAATATCAATAGCAAGTTGCTTTATGATACCAGCCAAATGGTTTCCCAAAAAATGGGGATGATGGTACAGCCCAACAAGGCTATAGTTGGGGCCAATGCGTTTGCCCACAGCTCTGGAATCCATCAGGATGGGGTTATTAAAAACCGCGAGACCTATGAAATCATAGATCCCGAGGACGTGGGTGTTACGGAATCTTCCATTGTCCTTACCGCACGTAGTGGAAGGGCGGCCCTTGCCTATAGGGCCAAAAAAGTAGGCTATGATCTTACCAAGACCCAGTTGGACGGGGTATATATAGAATTCTTAAAATTTGCGGACCGCAAAAAGGAAATCCTTGACGAGGATATCCACGATATCATCGCGGCCAGCAAATCCAATATGGAAAGCCTTACCTAAATGCAGCTTAAGATTGCCCTTTTGGGTGGAGATGGCATAGGCCCAGAAGTCACCGCACAGGCCGTAAAAAGCCTTAAAGCGGTAGCAGAGACCTTTGGACACGATTTTGACTACAGGAGGCCCCCCATTGGGGCCGTGGCCATAGAACGTACCGGAAACCCTTTGCCCGAAAAAACGATCAAGGTATGCGAAGCTTCGGACGCCATTCTCTTTGGGGCCATAGGAACCCCTGAATTTGATAACGACCCAATGGCAAAGGTTCGCCCGGAGCAAGGCCTGCTGAATCTTCGAAAAGTCCTGGGGCTGTATACCAATATTAGGCCGGTAAAGGCATTTGCCTCTATGGTCCGAAAATCTCCCTTAAAGCGGGATACCGTTTCAGGAACGGATTTTGTTATCTATCGCGAACTTACGGGAGGGATTTATTTTGGCGAAAAAAAACTGAGTGACGATGGGTCGCTTGCCACCGATCTTTGTACTTATTCCGAAGCCGAAATAAGCCGCATTGCGCATAAGGCCTTTAAGGCGGCCAAAAACCGAAAAAAGAAATTGACATTGGTGGACAAGGCCAATGTGCTGGAGACTTCCCGTCTTTGGCGCCGGGTAGTGACCCAAATCGCAGAGAGCTATCCCGAGGTAACCTTGGAATGCATGTATATTGATAATGCCGTGGTACAGATTATGCTGAGCCCCAGACAGTTTGATGTGATCCTTACCGATAATATGTTCGGGGATATCCTATCCGATCAAGGGAGCGTAATCATAGGATCTGTAGGGCTTTTGCCATCCGCCTCCATCGGTAATAGCAATGCTATGTTCGAACCTATCCATGGATCCTATCCAGAGGCCAAGGACAAGAATATGGCCAATCCTGTGGCCTCCATCCTTAGTACCGCCCTGTTGTTCCAACATTTCGGCCTACAAGACGAGTCCAACGCCGTGGTGGCCGCCGTCCTAAAATCTTTTCAAAAGAATATCGTAACCCCGGATATCATGGGCAGTAGTAAATATGGTACGGATTACGTAGGCGATTTTATTGCGGACAATATCGTGGATAGCGAACAGCATTTGAATATCAATGATGAAAACATCGGGCTGGGGAAATCAACCATTATCTAATACTCTTAATGCAGGGTGCCCGTAGGACGGGCCGCCCTTCATACGCTGTGTCGTTCCTTTTACCAGACATGGTATTTCAATGATTTCCATATTGAATGTCTTAAAGCATTGTTTTATCTTTACCCGTTTTAACACCTACCGATGAACATCTCTTACAACTGGCTAAAGCAATTCCTAAAATTGGACTGGCCAGCCGAAAAAACCGCTGAACTCTTAACCGATCTTGGCCTGGAAGTGGAAGGTATTGCCCCTTTTGAATCCATACAAGGTGGATTAAAAGGAGTGGTGGTCGGCCACGTGATTTCCTGTGAAGAACACCCCAATGCGGACAGGCTTAAATTAACGACGGTAGATCTGGGGGCTGGAGAACCTGTTCAAATTGTGTGCGGGGCCCCTAACGTATCCAAGGGCCAAAAAGTGGCCGTGGCCACTATCGGAACTGCCCTTTACTCCAAGGAGGGCGAGGCTTGGACCATAAAAAAGGGAAAGATACGGGGTGAGGAAAGCCACGGGATGATCTGTGCCGAAGACGAATTAGGTCTTGGGGAAGGCCCTGAAGGTATTATGGTGCTCAGTGATGAACTAAAACCGGGAACACCTTGTTCCGAGGTGTTCGAGGTAGAAAACGATGAAGTCTTTGAAATTGGCCTCACACCCAATCGCGCTGATGCCATGAGCCATTTTGGGGTAGCGAGAGACTTAAAGGCGGGAATGCGCCAAAAGGATCTGGAACTTGAGCTTATTACGCCTCCGGTAAGTCATTTTAATGTGGACAACCGCTCTTTGCGAATTGATGTGGAAGTTAAGGACCAAAAATTGGCTCCCCGCTATTGTGGCATTACCTTGGATAATCTGATAGTACAACCCTCTCCCCTTTGGTTGCAGAACAGGTTGCGGGCTATTGGGCATAAACCGATCAACAATGTTGTGGATGCCACCAACTATGTCCTGCATGAAATGGGACAGCCCCTACATGCCTTTGATGCAAATAGAATACATGGCAAAAAGATTATCGTAAAGACTATGCCGAAGGGGACGCAATTTACCACCTTGGAAGGGGAAGAACGAGAACTGCACCAGGACGACCTTATGATTTGCGATACTGAAAAGCCTATGTGTATTGCCGGTGTATTTGGGGGAATCTATTCGGGGGTTACGGAGGATACCACTTCCATTTTTTTGGAAAGTGCCTATTTTGATCCTGTATCCATACGGAAAACGGCCAAAAGACATGGTTTAAATACCGATGCCTCTTTTCGCTTTGAAAGGGGAACGGATATTGAGATTACGGAATACGCTTTAAAACGCGCTGCATTGCTGATCAAGGAAATTGCGGGGGGCGATATTACCTCTGATATTGTTGACCTGTATCCCAAAAAGAAAGAAGATCATCATGTTTTCTTAACCTTTGACAAGGTCAATGGTCTTGTAGGCCAAGAGATTCCAAGGGATACCATAAAAGGGATTTTGGCCTCCTTGGATATCCAGGTCAAAAATGTGACGGAAGCCGGACTGGGCTTGGTTATCCCTTCCTACCGTGTGGATGTGACCCGTGAAGTGGATGTAATCGAGGAGATATTGAGGGTATATGGCTACAACAACATCGCCTTTGATAAAAAGCTTAATGCTTCCGTTGCGCCTACTTCCAGATATGAGGACTATAAGGTGAAGAATATCATTGGGAATCTTTTGGCTTCCCAAGGTTATTTTGAAATTTTAACCAATAGTCTTAGCTCACCTAAATATGACATGCCCAAGAACGCCGTAACCATGCTTAATCCCTTAAGTGCCGATTTGTCCGTTTTAAGGAATTCCATGGTATATACGGGGCTGGAGGTCATTGCGTACAATGTTAACAGAAAAAACGGCGACCTTAGACTTTTTGAGTTTGGAAAAACGTATTATTCGAAGGATGACACGTACGTAGAGAATAAGCATTTGTGCCTATACCTCACCGGAAACAGGAATCCCGATGCCTGGAATATGGCCGGCAAAAAAACGGATTTCTTCTATTTGAAGTCCAGGGTCGAGAATGTGTTAAATCGTCTTGGGATTATCGGGTATGTCCCCTTTCCTACCACCAATGACCTATTCTCGGAAGGGCTTTCCCTGCTCTTTAAGGAAAAGGAACTGGTAGTTTTTGGAAATTTAACAAAGTCGGTAAGGGCATCATTGGGCATTAAACAAGAAGTACTCTTTGCAGATTTCAATTGGGACAATATCCTATCCTTGTTGAAGAAGCATAAAATAAGCTATAGGGACATTCCCAAAAACCCGGAGGTAAAACGGGATTTTGCCCTTTTATTGGACGAAGGGGTAACTTTTGAGCAGATCCATTCTCTGGGAATGCGATCGGAAAAACGCCTCTTAAAAAACATCTCCCTTTTTGATGTGTATATGGGCAAGAACTTACCGACAGGAAAAAAATCCTATGCCGTTAGCTTTACCTTACAGGATGAAAAAAGTACGTTAACGGAAAAACAGATCGATAAGATAATGACCAAACTCCGTAAAAACTTTGAAACGGAACTTGGTGCGGAACTTCGTTGATATCTACATTTTCCTTGGAAAGATCACACTATCGATCTGATGGATTACTCCGTTACGTTGGTCCATATCCGCAGTAGTTATCTTAGCGGAATTGCCCAGATAATCGGTTAAAATAATATCCAGACCGTTCATGGATGCCTTTATCTTATTTCCCTGTACGGTGGTGAAAGTGGCCATGCCATTGCCACGGCACATGGCACGAAGAATGCTGGACGCCGTGAGTTTACCTGCAATGATATGGTAGGTAATCAATGCTCGAAGATCTTTTTTGTTTTCCGGATCAAAAAGCTCAGCAGCACCTTGATATTTCTCAAAGGCCTTATCCGAAGGTGCAAAGACCGTGTAAGGTCCTTCATTGCCCATAATCACATCTATATCCACGGCCTTTATCGCCGCAAGAAGGGTGCTTAGGTTTTGGGAACCCTCCGCGTATTTGATGATCGTTTTTTTTGGGTTGGCCTCCGTTTTGGAATGTCCATAGGAAATGTTCTCTTGGGCGGACACCATAAAAGTAAGGGATAGCATCACCAAGAACATGGATAATGTCTGGATTTTCATAATAGAGTTCTGGTAAAGGGGCAAATAAAATCGATGAAATGTATAATTTCATCGACAAGATACATTTTATCTCAAGATATACATGTTAAAAAACGGACTCCTTTTAAGAATTAACGAATTATTAACGATGGTTTTTTTGACCTTAAAATTTTTTGCTTTCTGAAATGTTTACATTTGGAAAAAAAGCTAACGAAAAAGGAATGTTATTGAAAAAGACCAACATCGAGGAAAAGCTTTCCCAGAGTAGGAAAGATGTACGAGAATCCCATCGGATTTTGGAGGAAGTCCAAAAAATCCTTGAGGAAGAGACCCAGCACAAGGAACGTATTACGGGGAATTTGGCCAACAACCATAAACCGGTCATAAATTCCTTCGTTTTTGATACCTTGGATACGGATCGAATTTATCATCTGGATCATATTAAGAGGATATGTATCGATTATCGACTTCGTTTTTTGGACTCCAAATATTTTAAGGGGGAGATTCCCATTGAGGCCATTTCTAAGATCAAGCAAATGGAAGGGCAGCATGGTATTGAAATGAAGGGTTTTAAAATTATTGCCCCCTCCAAGCTCTTTAAACTGGCGGATAAGGACGATCCCTTATTAATGGCCCCTATTGGGAACGATTATTTCTATTTGATCCATAAGTGGGGCAACGATCTGCACCCGCTTCGGAAGTGGCTCATGTGGCCCTTTAAAAGTATCGTTAATCTTACAGGATTGGTAGTGGCCATTAGCTATATCGTTACCCTTTTGGTTCCGGAAGGCTTATTTTCCAAAAGCAGCTCACAGGCCGAGTTTTGGATCATTTTTTTCTTTATGTTCAAATCCATCGCTGCAGTGGTTATTTTTTATGGATTTGCATTGGGCAAGAATTTCAATCCGGCTATTTGGCGAAGTAAGTACTTTAATGCTTAATGCAAAAAGGAGCCTGATCGATA
>JBCBSN010000179.1:0-9602 GCA_039819225.1 Bacteroidota bacterium
GTTGCCATCCTTGTCAAAATCATAGCCCATAATGGGATTTGTGGCATCCTCGTTCTTATAGAGTTGCTTCATATCTCCCGTAACCACATTTACCTTATAGGGTTCAAAAACTTGCGGATTATTCTTGTTCATTTGCACAATGATGTGATCCTTGTCCTCTTTCAGCAAATTAGAAAACTCCGCACGTACCCCTTCAAAGGGTGTAAGGTCCTTTTGATCGCTCCCATCCAGGTTAACCGCATATACATGATAGTTTTCGTCCCCTCCTTGATCCATTACATAGGCCAAACGCTCATTATTGATCCATCCATAGCCCCGTACCAGTTCCTCCTTTTCCTCAATGGCCCTTTTTATCGTTCCCGTGCTAATTTCCTTTACGTAGATATGTCTTTTGCTGTTTTCGTCCTTTTCCCGATAGGACATGTATTTCCCGTCCGGGGAAAAACGAAAAGTGGAAGCCTTAGGTCTGGCAAAGTAGTCCTCAACCGTATATCTGTAATCCCCGGTGTCAAAGGCCGTTAATTCGCTTAGCTCTTCGTCCGAACTAGGTAATTTTGGATTTCCCGGAACGGTTACTTCTTGGCTATACGAATACAAGCCTATTAAAACAAAGGCTATCACCCATGTTCTTTTTATAATCAATTTAAGTGTTCCCATATTCACCATATTACTATTTAAACATATTTTTTATCCTTTATTCCCTGAATTAGTACTTCCTGTTATCCTTTTGTTACAAAAAAAGAATAAAACTCATTTAGACGAATTCAAATATCGTGAAGAAACGTACTATACCCCTTATTAAGGGGCCTACAGAATTCTGAAGTGAAGATATTGAACTCGTCTTGAGTTGTTGTTATTTGCTGCAAAATCCCCTTTTTAGCCCAAATCTTGTCTTTTTCTCCCTGCGTAGCTCTGGCTATGCAACTCTAAAAAGCCTTCATTTGGACAAAAAATCTTAATTTTTCGCTTAAACAAAACAACTCAAGACGAGTTCATTAAACGAAACCTTACCTTTAATTTTTGGTCTTGGGCGGATACTTTGAAAGTACCTTTTCCACAATTTCCCTTAGATTTTGCTCCCGTTCCGCCGGTGATACCTTTTCGCGGAATGCGCTCTCACTGATAGCCTGCCAAAAAAGGACATCCTTTTGTGTGTCCACAAAATCGAATTGGATCTGACGTTCCAGATTGCCTCGGCCCACAGGGATACCAATGTTAACCCCACCGCCAACATTACCACCACCGCCGCCCAAACCTACACCCACGGCGCTGTTCTGTTGGCTTTGATAGGTGCTGCTCGTAATATTGATTAGGAAATCCGGTTCTTCTGAAAATACCATGCCCTTGGATTTTAGGGCGATATCCAAGACCCCCAAAAGTCGCTTGGTGTCCAATTCGCTGAGCCCGGTATCCATATCGGGATAATAGTTAAAGGTACTGTAGTCCGTAAAATTGGTGGCCTCGTCGTAATCATAGTTGACACGAATGGCCTGGCAGGACACCATGAGGAGAATTAGCACAATATAATTAGCCGTTTTCATCAATTTTGTTTTCTTAAATGTACGTAAAATTGACATAACACCTTCTTTTCTAACTGGATAATCGATTAACCGTTGAGCAAGCCCCAGAGACTATCCTTTAATTCCTGGATTCCTTGTTGCGCCACCGAAGAAATAAAAAGGTAAGGGATATCCCTAAAGTCCTTGTCCAGTTCCGTGCGCATTTCATCCATCAGTTCGGTATCCAACATATCGCTCTTTGAAATGGCCACCAAACGGTTTTTATCTAGGAGTTCGGGATTGTACCGGCGCAGCTCATCCAACAGAATGTCGTATTCCCGACTGATATCAGGACTGTCCGCCGGAATTAAAAAAAGGAGGGTGGCGTTACGTTCTATATGCCGTAAAAAATAGTGTCCCAAACCCTTACCTTCAGCAGCACCCTCAATGATTCCCGGAATATCCGCCATAACAAAGCTCCGATAGTCGCGGTATTTCACAATACCAAGATTGGGTTTTAGGGTCGTAAACTCATAGTCCGCTATCTTGGGTTTGGCCGAGGTAATCACGGAAAGCAGGGTAGATTTCCCGGCATTGGGAAAGCCCACAAGACCCACGTCTGCCAGTACCTTGAGCTCCAAGGTAATCTGTTTCTCCCGTCCGGGAAGTCCGGGTTGGGCATACCGTGGGGTTTGATTGGTGGCCGACTTAAAGTGCCAATTGCCCCTACCGCCCAGTCCGCCTTCCAATACGGCTTGTTCCTCCCCGTCTTCCGTAATCTCAAAAAGTACGGTATTGTCCTCGGAATCCCGGATCACAGTGCCCAAGGGAACCTCCAGGACCACATCCTTCCCATTGGAACCGGTGCTGGTCTGTTTGCCTCCATGGCCTCCATGGCCTGCCTTAAAATGGCGTTGAAACCGGTAATTGACCAGAGTCCATAGATTCTTGTTTCCCTTGATGATCACATGTCCTCCCCGTCCCCCGTCGCCACCGTCCGGGCCGCCTTTGGCTACATACTTTTCGCGTCTTAGATGTGCGGATCCTTGCCCTCCTTTTCCAGAGGCCACGTGTACCTTTACGTAGTCTACAAAATTACCTTCGGTCATGTTGGGTTTCCGGTTTAAATGTTTCAGGTTTCTGGTTGGTAAAAATACGGAATTCAGATGATGCGCTTTTATTTGTAGTCGGGGCGCAAGCTTTGCTTTTTCCCTATGCAAGTGAAGACTTGAAAATGGGGGTTTTATTCCGAAGTGAGTTTTTTGGTGTTCACGATATTTCCATTCACATCATAATGCATAAAAGCTATTTTGGGAATGCCTTTTTCCCGATGTACCTTTACCGCCAAAAACCCGCCCTTGACCCTTAAAAATTCATGTTCTGGCCGCACATCTTCTTGATTCCAGCCTTGGGCATGCTCATCACTTGAAGGGCCTTGACCAAATTCCAACACTCCTGTCCTTGTATCTTTGGATACATATTGCCAATGCCGATCCCCGTTCATGATAAACATGTTTTTTTGGGATGCTATAAAATCCAACAACCATTTCCCCTCTCTTTCATACGTACTATTGGCATGGTTATCCTTTTTGGTATCCCTATCGGGGCCTACCACAGGAGTAGGTGACATCAAAATTTTAAAGGTGGCGTCGGAGGCACGGACCGATTGAACGAACCACTGTTTTTGTTCCAAGCCCCAGATAGAACTATCGTCCCTTTTTTCATTGTTCGTATTCCTAAAAAGACGCCCCTCCACGAACCATATTTCCAAATCCCTTCCGTAACGCAAACTCCGGTAGGGCCTATTTTTATAGGTAGGCGTCTGTTCGTTCCAAATAGCAATACCGTCCTGAAAGGAAATCTCACCGTAAGGTTTGCTAAAGGGGGTGGCATCGTCCTTGGTGATATCATGATCGTCCTTCTGGATAAAAAGGGGCGTTTGGGCATAGAAATCCACTAAGGAGGGCCATGCATTGATAGCATGCCACTTATGCCTGGCCAATGCAACCGTTGTGGCCAGCGGTCCCGGTTTGTCATAATACACATAATCCCCGGTCTGACAATGAAAATCAGGATCTAGTTCCCCCATGCGGTCATAAATCTTAAAGCCCCTGACCGGGTGGTCATGGGACCAAAAATATTGACAGGTGGACGAGGTGAACACAACGGGGATGGCATTTTGAGAATCGGGAGCCGTTCTAAATCGTCCTTTCATCTTGGTAATAGGAGCACCCGGACCTCTTCTTCCGGAAAGCACCACTTGGTATACGGTATAGGCATCCAGCCTCTGAAAGACTTGTTTTATGGTATAATCCTTGTAAGAGGATACATAGTTCCATCCCGTTGATATGGTATCCGTGGGCGAATACAATTCCATTTTTACTTGGCCAAAAGCTCCATCAACGGCTCCGTCCATTTTGGAAATAGGCATGTTATCATCAAAATCGATAGGGTGGCGAAACGGTCTAGAACCTTGTTCGTGCACTATGGGATTGGGTTTCTCCCCATGGCAAAGCCTTGTCAGAATCACTGCACTATGCTGCCTTATCTCCCCAATCTTTAATCCTGTAGTAAAATAGACGTTTTCGGTATCCTCCGACTGACCCAAACAAAGCTGAAACAGTATCAGGAAGATGAACTGCCCTACAACAAAACCGTTCTGAACCCATGGCACTTTAGCACGCATAACCTTGAAATAGCTTATTGAGTAGTTCTTTAACGATCGATGCCCAACTCGGGAACAAGCCTTTAATCTTGGGGCCTTGAATCCAAAACTTTGAACCTTTACAGTTCTTCGATTACCTTCCCCAACCGCATCGTAATCTCGTCTATTGCCCCTATACCGTTTACACTATGGAACTTCCCCTGGGTCTCATAGTACTCTTTTAAGGGGGCGGTCTTTTGGTTGTACTCATCAAAACGGTTGCGGATCTTGTCCTCGTCCTGATCGTCCGATCGGCCGCTCACCTTGCCCCTTTCCAATAGCCGTTGAATCAATATTTTGTCCTCCGCTTCCAAGGCAATGGTGGCGTTGATGCTCATATTTTTGGTTTCCAAAAACCGATCTAATGCCTCTGCCTGTGCCGTAGTCCGCGGAAAACCATCAAAAATAAATCCACTTGCCTCGGGATTCTTCTCCACGGCATCCTGCAGCATTTGAATGGTCACCTCGTCCGGAACCAGATCGCCACGGTCTATATAGGACTTGGCCAATTGCCCCAATTCCGTATTGTTCTTCATATTGTAACGGAACAGATCCCCGGTGGAAATATGCTTCAGATTGTATTTATCCTTAAGAAATTGCGCCTGCGTGCCTTTACCTGCTCCGGGTTTGCCGAACAGTACAAGATTGATCATATGTTTTTGGTTTATTTGATACACTTCCCTAAGGTTGCGGCCCAACTCCCTATAATCCAGTCCATAGCCCACAATAAAACGATCTGGAATTTCAAGACCTACATAATCTATGGTGTATTCCCCATTGTAGACCTCGGCCTTGTAGAAGAGGCTGGCGATCTTAAATTCCTTTACATTGGTCTCGGAAAATAGATGCACCAACTGCTGAAGGGTCCTGCCGGAATCGATAATATCTTCCAAAATAATCACACTGCGTCCTTCCAGATTTTCAGGGGGATCCAAAAGGGTCTCCACAATTCCCGTGGAGGTAAGACCCTGGTACGAACTCAATTTCACAAAGGAAACCTCACAGGGATGCCTGTACGCCTTTAAAAAGTCGGACACGAACATAAATGCCCCGTTCAATACCCCTACAAATATTGGAGTCTTGCCCATATAATCGGAAGCTATCTCATCCGCGATTTTTTGGACCGCTTCCATAATCTGGCCCTCGCTCAAAAAAGGCTTAAAATACGTATCGTGAAGTTTTATCAACGGTGCAATTTTAGCTGGGATGGCAAATATACCAATTTGATTTTGCTTTTAAGACTGAGCACTCCCGGTTTTGGAAATTCGTCGTATTTTTGCCATCTTATACTTATCCTTTTAAAACCTGGTGCTATGGACTTTTTTTCTTCGAATTTTACATTGGGGATTCTAGGTGGCGGACAGTTGGGCAAAATGTTACTTTACGAGACCCGTAAGTTCGATATTCGCACCAAGGTTATGGACGCTTCTGAGGAAGCTCCCTGCAAAATTGCCTGTAACGCGTTTGTCCAAGGGGAGCTTTTGGATTTTGATGCCGTCTATGCCTTTGGAAAGGATGTAGACGTGCTTACCATTGAAATTGAAAACGTAAACTTGGATGCCCTTGAAAAATTGGAGGACGAAGGCAAAAAGGTCTACCCGCCTACCAAGGCCTTACGGACCATACAGAACAAGGCCAAACAAAAATTGTTTTATGTAGACAATGATATCCCCACGGCCCATTTTAGCCGGTTTGCCTATAAAAGCGAAATTGCGGACAGCGTTCACAATGGTGGATTGGAATTTCCCTTTGTCTGGAAAGCGGCTCAATTTGGGTATGATGGGCAAGGGGTAAAAGTGGTCCGAAAACTGGAAGATTTGGACGGATTGCCTTCCGGGGAGTGTATTACCGAAGACCTAATTCCGTTTAAAAACGAATTGGCCGTTATCGTGGCCCGAAGCGTAAGCGGAAATACAAAGACCTACCCTGTAGTAGAAATGGAATTCCATCCAGACGCCAATCAAGTGGAATATGTGATATGCCCGGCCCGTATTGATGAAACGGTTACCGAAAAGGCTACGGAGATAGCTCTTAGGGTATCCGAAAGCATACAACATGTAGGATTATTGGCCGTGGAAATGTTCCAGACCCATGATGATGAGATCCTTGTAAACGAGGTAGCCCCAAGACCCCATAACAGTGGGCATTACAGTATAGAAGCCAGTTATACCAACCAATTTGAACAGCACATTCGGGCTATATTGGACCTTCCCTTGGGCAATACGGAAAGCAAACTGGCCGGAATTATGGTGAACCTGGTGGGCGCGGAAGGATATACAGGAGAAGTGATCTATGAAAATATCGAGGACATCCTAAACAAAAAAGGGGTTACTCCCCATATTTATGGAAAAAAACAGACCAGACCCTTCCGTAAAATGGGCCATGTAACCATTGTGAACGAGAATATAGAGCGGGCCCGGGAAGTGGCTCAGCAGGTGAAGGAGAAGATCAGGGTAATTAGCAAGTAAATTCCAAATCAATTTTCAAATATCATTTTAGCTTAGTTTTGGAATTTGTTATTTGGATTTTGAAATTTTAAATACTATGAACAAAGTAGCCATAGTCATGGGCAGTACTAGTGACCTTCCGGTCATGCAGGAGGCCATTGATATTTTAAAGGGTTTTGATATTCCCGTGGAAGTGGACATTGTATCTGCCCACCGCACCCCGGAAAAACTGTTCGAATTTAGCAAGAACGCCCATAAAACCGGGATTTCCGTCATTATTGCCGGAGCGGGGGGTGCTGCCCATTTGCCCGGTATGGTAGCCTCCCTATCGCCCTTGCCTGTAATAGGAGTTCCCGTAAAAAGCAGTAACTCTATTGACGGATGGGATTCCATACTCTCCATCCTGCAAATGCCCGGGGGGGTACCCGTGGCCACGGTGGCGCTTAACGGGGCCAAAAATGCCGGCATCCTCGCCGCACAGATTGTTGGCAGCTCGGATTCCTGTGTGTTGGATAAGGTTATCCTGTACAAGGAAGGATTGAAACAAAAAGTCATTGAAGGGGCAAAGGAAGTGGGCCGTAAGTAGTAGCGGTAAACAGTTCCAAATTTCGGGTTTCGGGTTTCAGGTTTTCCCGTGAATCCATAAACTCCTAAACTTATAAACTCCTCAACCCATAAACCCCATATGAATCCACTTTTAACAAATTTCGATACCGCTCCCTTTTCCAAAATAAAGGACGACCATTTTAAACCTGCCTTTTTGCAGGCCATGGAAGATGCACGGGCAGAAATTGATGCTATCACGGCCAATCCCGATTCCCCCTCTTTTGAAAATACCATTGAGGCACTGGAATTTTCAGGACAACAGTTGAATCGCATATCCAGTGTATTCTTTAACCTGAATTCCGCCGAGACCAATGAAGAGATTCAAAAAATTGCACAGGAGGTATCCCCGCTTCTTTCCGAATTTAGTAACGACATTACCCTGAACGAGGCACTCTTCCAACGTATCAAAACCGTTTATGACCAAAGGCAACAATTGGAGCTTACGGTAGAACAGCAGACCTTATTGGAAAAAAAGTACAAAGGTTTTAGTCGTAATGGCGCCCTTTTGGGCGATACAGAAAAAAAACAATTGCGCGAAATTGATGCGGAACTGGCCCAATTAACCTTGAAATTCGGGGAAAACGTTTTGGCCGAGACCAACAAATTCCAAATGCATCTTACGGATGAAGACGATTTGGATGGCCTTCCCGAAGGAGCAAAGGAAATGGCCGGCCAATTGGCAAAATCAAAGGATAAAGAAGGTTGGCTGATCACCCTGGACTATCCCAGCTATATCCCCTTTATGAAATATGCCAAAAACCGGGAACTACGGAAACAACTTTCCATAGCCTTTGGCAGTAAGGCCTTTAAAAGCGATGAACTAGATAACAAGGAAAACGTGCTTAAAATCGCTCATCTGCGCCATGACCGGGCCGTGCTTTTAGGTTATAACACCCATGCCCATTTTGTGCTGGAAGAGCGTATGGCAGAAACCCCGGAAAACGTACATGCCTTTTTAAAAGAACTCTTGGAAAAGGCAAAACCCGCTGCTGAAAGGGAGTTTCGAGAACTTCAGGATTTTGCCCGTGAGTTGGATGACATTGATCAACTCCAAAAATGGGACGGCAGTTATTACTCGGAAAAGCTAAAGCAAAAACGCTTTGATCTGGATGACGAGAAGCTAAAACCTTATTTTAAGCTGGAAAACGTGATTGCCGGAGTGTTCCAGGTGGCCGAAAAGCTCTTTGAACTCAGATTTGAGGAAATCTTTGATGTGGATACCTACCATAAGGAGGTAAAGACCCACCGTGTTTACGATGCGAACGGAGATTTTATTTCCCTCTTTTATGCGGATTTTCATCCGAGAAAGGGCAAACGAAATGGCGCGTGGATGACTTCCTTTAAATCACAATACCGTAAAGATGGAGAGAATATAAGGCCCCATATCTCCAACGTCTGCAACTTTACACCTTCTACGGAAACAAAGCCTTCTTTATTGACTTTTAATGAAGTTACCACCTTGTTCCATGAATTTGGCCATGGACTTCACGGCATGTTGGCCAATACCACCTATCCCAGCCTTTCTGGAACTTCCGTGTATTGGGATTTTGTGGAACTTCCCAGCCAGGTCATGGAGAACTGGTGCTATGAAAAAGAAGCCCTGGCGCTTTTTGCCACCCATTATGAAACCGGGGAGCCCATACCTATGGAACTGGTTCGGAAAATAAAGGATTCCGCTACTTTTCAGGAAGGTATGGCCACCTTGCGCCAATTGAGTTTTGGCCTTTTGGACATGGCCTGGCACGGCACAGATCCATCCGCCATTACAGATGTAAAGGATTATGAAACACTGGCCTTTAAAGGTACCACACTATACCCGGATACGCCGCAAACCTGTATGAGTACTGCTTTTTCCCATATTTTCCAGGGCGGCTATTCGTCGGGATACTATAGCTATAAATGGGCGGAGGTATTGGATGCGGACGCCTTTGCCTACTTTAAGGAAAAAGGCATTTTTAATAAGGAGGTGGCGGATAAATTCAAGGAACATGTGCTCTCCAAGGGAGGTACCGAAAAGCCTATGGTACTTTACAAACGTTTTCGCGGGGCGGAACCTAAAGTGGAGGCGCTATTGGAACGGGCGGGGTTGCTCTAAAAGATGCCGTAGGTGCGGTTTTTAGTATTGAGGTGGTTTACACACTTTTACAAAAGGGTGGGAAAATTCTCGAAAAAGGCAAAAATTAAGAAAATTTTTACCTGCCTTGCGGGATAGGGAAATATAATTTTTTTGATTCAAAAAAGCTTATCCACTATTGACGTTAGCTTAGGCCATTTTTATATCCCAACCGTTGGACTTTAAAGTATACCTTTTCCCATTGTTTTCGATAACCGCCTGAGGCGGTTATC
>JBCBSN010000180.1:0-9590 GCA_039819225.1 Bacteroidota bacterium
TTTTTTTGATGTTTTTCTTTAATATCTTAAAAGAAAAACCTCATCCAAAAACCATATATTAGCTTCTGATGTTCCCCTATATCGAAAGCATCAAAAGCCTTACATAATAAACCCCCGATTGTGTGAAGACAGAAATGATGGTTTTGTACCCCTGTGCACTCTTCTGTGGCCTTCCTGCACACTATTTACACGTATACACCTTTAACGTTGGACCATTTTCTTTGGGAATTGGACCGTTTATGGTCTGGTCTTCCTTTGATTTTCCGGATTCCGATGATTTGGCCATTGCGGCTATTCGTTACGTGTTCCTTCCATTTCTAATCATCAATTTAATAGTGGTCATATTCTTGTTGCTAAGGAACCAATATGCCCATTTGAGAACCAAAACGAAAATCGAGGTTCTAGAAAAGCAAATCAACGAGGGACTGGTAGACCTTATCTTCTCCAAAAATGGTATGGATTCCCTATTCCTTAAGGTGCGGGCCTTTAAGAATAGCATACCCTTCCACGAAAAATGGTGCCGGAACTATATTCTGGACAAGATTTTAAATCTTAGCCAAAGCTACCAAGTAGATCCCGAACGTCATCTGGAAATCTTTAAACTCTTCGGGTTTTATGAAAAAAGCCAAAAATTGTTGCGCCATAGAAAATGGTACTATAGGTCTTTGGGCATATATAGGGTACAACGCATCATGGACGATTCCAAAAAAACGGAGATACGTAGATTTCTTTACGATAAAAACCCAGAGCTTAAATCAAATGCCCTAATGGCTTTGGTTACGCTCTCTCCACAAAGGTTTGGGGCCTTATGCGATTTTGACGAGCCATTGACCAAGGCCGAGGAAATGAAAATACTGGACACCATTCACCAAAGCTCGCCCCACATGCCCAAAAACACTCCAGACCTATTGGAAAGCAAGAACACCTCAATAGTAATTCTTGGCATAAAGCTTATGGTCCTCTACAAGGAGTCGTTCTCTTTTGAGCAAATAAAGCGTCTTGCCTGGTTCTCCAATTTTAGAATTAGAAGAGAAGCCGTAAAGGCCGTGGGTAAACTTGGTATGGAAGAGGCCAATACATTGTTATTGGATCTTTTTGATGTAGAGCATGATAAAAGGGCAAAAATAAACATCCTAAAAAGTTTAAAGAAAGTGGGCAGCAGAAACGCCGCCCGTTTTCTACAAGCCAGACTCGAAAAAGAGAAGGATACCGATTTAGTTTTTGAAATGATCGATTGTATCCATACCCTGGATCCTAATTTCTTCGAAGACCTATTGGCTCCCCTAATGGCCCAAGACAAAGTCTTGGAGGGAATAGCGCTCCATGTTAAAGACCCGTATTTGGTTTGAGCATATTCGAAAAGATCATAAATGGCCTTGAAGTCTTTGGCGCATTCTATATGTCCATCTACGTATTGGTGTATTTTATATTGGGTATACTCTCCTTCCTGGCCCTAAAAAAATACTACCGTTCCAAGTATTTTTTACACAAACAAGTGTTGGTCAAATCCAACCAGGCCGTTGGCGTTTCCATAGTGGCGCCGGCCTTTAACGAGGCCACCACAATTGTACAGAACGTAAAATCACTGCTTTCCCAGGAATACCCCAAGTTTGAGGTAGTCATTATCAACGATGGAAGCACGGACGACACTCTCGAAAAACTGATAACTGAATTTAGTTTGGTACGGGTAAACTTCTTTTACCAAGAAAAAATAGCGACCCAACCCGTTCGGGGTCACTATAAATCGACAGACCCCGTATATTCGAAACTATTGGTAGTGGACAAGGAAAATGGAGGGAGCAAGGCGGACGGTTCCAATGCTGGGATAAACTCTGCCAAATACAATCTTTTTATCTGTACCGATGTGGATTGTATTCTACGGAAAGATACCATATCTACCTTGGTAACCCCTTTTATAGAGAATACGGATAAGGTAATTGCTACAGGGGGCATGATACGGATATCCAACGCCTGTGAGTTTAAGGATGGTGTGTTGCGCCAGTCCCATTTTCCCTCAAATTTCTTTGCACGATTTCAAGAACTGGAATACACCAGGGCCTTTGTTTTTGGCCGAATGGCGTGGACCAAGATCAACAGTCTTTTATTGGTCTCCGGAGGATTGGGCATGTTCCATAAGGAAACGGCCATTGAGGCTGGAGGGTATTGGCACAAGTCCATGGGAGAGGATATGGATCTTATTTTACGAATGCGTCAGTTGATGCATAGGAAAAAGGAGCGTTTTTTGATCAAGTACGTCCCGGAGACGCTATGTTGGACAGAGGTTCCCAGCACACTTTCCATATTTCTACGACAACGTACCCGATGGGGCCGTGGACTCATACAGACCTTATACAGGCATAAAAAAATCATGTTTAGCCCCAAATACGGTAGAACCGGCAGTATTGCCTTTCCCTACTTTGTTTTTTTTGAGTTTATAGTACCTATAATGGAGGTCTTGGGCCTGTTGGTATTGGCGGTAAATGTCATCTATTTTCAAATGGAATTGAACCACATGCTCCTTGTGGCATTGACCATATACTTGTTTTATGGCTCCATTACGCTACTGTCCGTATTGGTAGATCAGATATTTTACAAGCACTATGCCAGCGTGGGGGAAATGGGATCCCTGATTTTCACCGCTTTTTTGGAGCCTTTTGTATACCACCCACTTAACATGATTGCCTTTCTCAGAGGGTATGCACATTTTTTAATAAACCGGACTCAAAAATGGGGCACCATGCACAGGAAGGGTTTTGATAGTCTAAAGGAACAATGAAAGGAAAACCACATACCTATATATGTATTTGTTTTTCCGTTTTCAGTGCCTTGGGCCAACAAATTGATACGGACAGTCTTTTACGCGAAGGTATTAAGAGCTTAAAAGAAAAGGAGTACTCCAATGCCATTGCCCAAGGGAGGTTAGGAATTACCCTTGCCCCGGACTACTATGATTTTTACATGTTGTTGGGCCGTACTTTTTCGAAAACCGAAAAATTGGAAAGTGCCAAATATTATTTTGAAAAAGTAGTGGAGCAGGCTCCCATCTACAAAGAAGCCTTTACCCACTTGGCACGGCTGCATATTCAGAGCGGGGAATACACCCATGCCCTTAATATAGTAGAACTGGCCATTGCCCAATACCCCGATGCAAAGGAATTCCATTTGTCCAAATTGAAGATTCTACAGCTACAAGAGAACCCTATATCTTTCGAGGAGTACTTAGTACAGCTTATGGAAAAATACCCGGAAGACCATAACCTAAAACAACGGTTTAAAGAGAGTAGGGCCAAACATTCTTCCGATCGTATTGGGATAGACCATAGTTTCTCCTTTTTTAATCGTGAAGGTGCGGGCCCCTGGCATTTGACGGGGGTTCAATACATTCGGGAACGGAAAGCCTTTAGCCTTATCGGCCGCATCAACTATACCGATCGACGAGCGCAAGGGGAAAGTGTACGTTCCGGGTACCAGTACGTGTTGGAATCCTATATTAAGACCGGGAAAAAGGGAAACTCTTATCTAAGCGCTTCGTACAGCTCCGATCCTGTTTTCCCCGAGTTGCTCCTTTTCTATTCGTATATCCATAATTTCGATTCGGGATGGGAGACCGATATTGGGGGAAGGTACATTAAGACCAGTATAGATACCGAGATTTATGTAGCCGCTTTGGGTATAGGGAAGTACGTGGGTTCCTCATGGTTAAATCTCCAGCCTTTTCTCTTTTTTGACAACGGCCAGATCTATCCCGCACTTACCGCCAACTGGCGCCTTTATTTGGATACCAAGTTCAATTATTTGGGGCTTCTCGCCGGTTATGGTAGTTCCCCCGACGAAAGCCCCAATATTATCCAGTTTGATGAACGTGCCGCCCTGGACTCCTACCGGGTGGGTGCTGTCCTGAGCAAATCGGTGGGACAACGTTTTATTCTTGGCTTTCAATTTATTTACAACAGGCAGGAGTACGTGCCCGATAGGAAACAGAACCAATTTGATGCATTTCTATCCCTACAGTACAAGCTATGATAGCACGGAAAAAAATCCTTATTGTTGACGATGATAACATGATCATAGCCCTGTTAACCTTTATTCTGGAAAGGGAAAACTTTGAATTGAGTATTGCCAAAGATGGCAATGAAGGTGCGGAAGCGGTAAAGACCCAGAACCCGGATTTAATCATCATGGATGTTATGCTTCCCTACAAATCCGGATTTGAGGTAATCTCCTTGGCCAAAAAAACACATACGGACATCCCTATCCTTGTACTTACCACCCTGGGCCGGGTAGACCTTACCCTAAGGGATGCGGAAGCCCTAGGTGTTGCCCATGTGCTCTCCAAGCCCTTTAACGCCCATGAACTCTTGTCCTGGATCCATTTGCTGTTGAAAAAACCGGAGGAATTCAAGATTGCAAGAAAAAGCGGCAAAACGGCCATAACCCAAAAACATCCCTCCACATATACGGCAACAGACCAATAGTCGAATCCTCGCTCTAGCGTAAATCAAAGACGTTCTTCCGTAGAAATCGTAAATTTGCACCATGCCCAAGATTGAAGATATCATACTGCCCGATTTTCCCTTGTTGCTTGCTCCTATGGAGGACGTAAGCGATCCCCCCTTCCGCACCCTATGTAAGGAACAGGGTGCCGATGTAGTCTATACCGAGTTTATCTCCTCTGAGGGATTGATACGAGATGCGGCCAAAAGCGTGATGAAGCTAGACATTTATGAAAAGGAACGTCCCGTAGGCATCCAAATCTTTGGGGCCAATTTGGATTCCATGTTGCAATCCGTGGAAATCGTGGAAAAATCCAACCCGGATATCATCGACATCAATTTTGGGTGTCCCGTAAAAAAGGTCGTCTGTAAAGGGGCAGGTGCGGGAATTTTGAAGGACATAGACAAAATGGTCTCCCTAACGAAGGCCATGGTAGCCCATACCAAACTTCCGGTAACCGTAAAGACTCGTCTGGGATGGGACCATGATTCCATAAAGATTGTTGAAGTAGCGGAGCGACTTCAGGATGTAGGCTGCCAAGCCATTGCCATTCATGGGCGCACCCGAGCCCAAATGTACAAGGGCGAAGCGGATTGGGCACCGATAGCCGCCGTAAAGAACAACCCTAGGATGCATATCCCGGTTTTCGGCAATGGGGATGTGGATTCACCGGAAGCCGCACGACGCATGCGGGATCAGTTTGGCTTGGATGGGGCCATGATCGGGCGTGCCAGCATTGGATACCCTTGGTTCTTTAAGGAAGTAAAGCATTATTTCAAGACCGGCGAACATTTGCCCCCTCCCAATATGGAGGAACGGGTAACCGCCGCAAAACGACATCTACAGATGGCCATTGCCTGGAAAGGGGAAAAACTGGGCGTATTTGAGACCCGTCGGCATTATACCAATTATTTTAGGGGAATTCCCCATTTTAAGGAATACCGCATGAAAATGGTGACCAGTGACCATGCCGCCGATGTCTTTGCCGCTTTTGATGAGGTTTTGGAAAAGTTTCAGAATCATCAGTTTGTCCTGAATTAGGCGTAAGCTGAAAAAATGATTTTAACGGAAAATCATATTGACGTCCGAAAGATAAATCAGCTTATCGGAAAACCCGTTCAGTTCAACTGGACTAAACCAAAAACAATTGGTGGTCCTGGGCTTTTTCTAAAGAAGTTCGTTAATAAAACGGGGGGAGTTGGAAAGCTTCAACTTGATTCGAAGTGCAACTTTGAAAGAAGGACTGATGGAATTTTACTCTATTCCAATTTCTCAAAAACAAAGGCTTTAGTGCCTATTCCCAATATTGAGGTTCTGGAATTGAAAATTGTACGTGGAAAAGAGGAAATAAATCCCACTCCACTCTATCCAATGTGGATTTTAATGAAAATGGGAGTTTCTGTATTGAAAGCAAGATATTTGGGATTAAGGAGACATCAGTATTCCATCGAACAAATGGAATTGAGCTTGAAAACTATTAGTTACGAAATGGATTTTGTAAGTAACGGGTTTTTGTTCGAAAGACAGTTGGACTTTTTGCAAAGTCTAGGGTGGGGAAACAAACTAGTCGTTGAAAAAAGGGCCAGTTCCAAAATTGGTGTGTAGTTAATTGCTTTGGATTTTCCAACCGGAGAGTCTTGCAATCAATTGTCTCTTGGTTACCGATGTACAGTTTCTGCCTTAA
Organism: Bacteroidota bacterium; assembly: GCA_039819225.1. Taxonomy (GTDB): domain Bacteria; phylum Bacteroidota; class Bacteroidia; order Flavobacteriales; family Flavobacteriaceae; genus Ulvibacterium. Next base: position 6,179 of record JBCBSN010000180.1, read on the forward strand.
ATCATCTTCTTTAAGACCATAGAAAGGAATCAGGGCGCCACCAGTTTTTTGGTAATCCGGCTACTCGCAATTTTTGAGGCCAAGATACCCAGGACGACTATGGTAGCCAATACGATTAGGACATTTAGTCCTTGGTATTCCACCGGGTAGGCCAATGAGGGGGTTATCTTAAGCCATCCAAAAGCCAATTGGGACCAAATGAGGACCGAACCCAAAAGCACCCCGATAAGCCCCCCCAGACCGGTCACCAAAACCCCCTGTATAAAATAGATCCGCCGGAGCTCCCGCAAGGGGGTCCCCAAATTATATAAGGTCTTTGAATTTTGCTGTTTGTCCAAAATCATCATGATAATGGCCCCTACCACGTTAAAGAGTGCAATGATCAAGACCAAGGTAAAAATAAGGTACGTGGCCAGGTTTTCGGTATTGAGCATACGGTGCAGGGTACTATTGAGTTGTTGTCGGTTCTTCACGATTACCCCATTGCCCAGGACTTGGGTTATCCGTTCTTTGAGTATTTCGGCATCCGCCTTTTCATCCACCTTAAAGTTTACCCCGGAAACCTGTAAGCTGTCCTTTTCCAAGAGTTCCTGTACCAGGGATAAAGGGGCAAACACATATTTTTTATCCAGGTTTTCCTCTATGGCATACACCCCATTGATAAAGAGCGGCAAGGTATTGTAGAGCTTCCGGTTCATGGACGGGGATAAGGGTCCTTTTCCGGGTCGTACCGCCAATACTTCCAGCGGTTTGCTAAACTGGTTTATGGTAACGTTTAGAAGGTTAACAATGCCTATCCCGGCCACCCCCTGCTGTTCATTAAGCATCCATTCCCCCAAATAAAGGGTACTATCCACCAAGGTAGCCTGGGTATAGTGGGCATCTACCCCTTTAATGGAGGCGGCGTGGAACTTTTCCTGGTGCATAAGCAACACCTGTTCCTCCAATTCCTTGGAAAAGACATGGATTTCCCTAATCTCTTTCAATGCTGCTTCTTGTTCCGGGGAAATGGAAAAATGCTTGCCCTGCGCCGGTACCGCCTTAAGATCGGGGTCGAACGTTTGGCTAAAGGCCAGGCTAAAGGTTTTTAATCCGGCAAATCCGGAAAGTACAATAAATAGGGCGGCAGACCCTATTACGATGACCACGAAGGTAATAAAGTTGATAATGTTTACCGCGTTCTGACTGCTTTTTGAGCGTACGTAGCGTTTGGCGATGTAGAGCGGAAAGTTCACCCCTACAATTTTTTTCGCTTTTCCAACAAATCCCTGTTTTCCAAAGGATTCTCCTCCCCTTTTAGGGACTCCTCGATATTTTGGATATAGTCCAACGAATCGTCCACAAAAAAGGATAGGTCTGGCACCCGTCGTAACTGATGCCGTGTACGTTGCGCCAGTTCGTGTTTGATCAAGGGACCATTAGAGGCAATGCCCTCCATCAGCTCCTTGGTATCCTTGGTAGGAAAAATACTGAGGTACACTTTGGCCAGGGAAAGGTCCACAGTAACAGAAACTTTGGTGACGGAAATCAAGGTTCCTGTAAGCCCGCCCTCTTTTAGGGCAAGCCTGAGGATGTCCGCGATATCCTTTTGGATAATTCCCGCAATTTTCCGCTGTCGTTGGGATTCCATGGGGCAAAAATAGGTCTTTTATGACTTTTGGCAGCATTTGGACCGTTTGCAGTCCCTAATTTTGCCCTGTTATTTAAAAAAGCACCTATTATGATGGACAAGATAGAACATATTGGTATCGCCGTTAAGGATCTGGACAGTTCCAACGCCCTTTTTAAAAAGTTATTCGGGGAAGCCGCCTACAAAATGGAGGAAGTAGCTTCCGAGGGGGTACGTACCTCCTTTTTTAAGTCGGGCCCCAATAAAATAGAGTTGTTGGAAGGGACCCATGAAAATAGCGCCATAACCAAGTTTATCGAGAAAAAGGGCGAGGGGATACACCATATCGCCTTTGCCGTGGACAACTTGGAGGCCGAGATGGAGCGCTTACAGGGCGAGGGTTTTGTTGTGCTGCCCGGATTCCCCAAAAACGGGGCCGATAACAAACGGGTCGCCTTTTTACACCCCAAAGGAACCAATGGGGTTTTGGTGGAGCTTTGTCAGGACGCCTGAGCCCCTCCCCGGCCCTCCCTAAAGGGGAGGGAGTAGTTTTTTCGGAAATGGGAATGCAATATTTTGCTTAGTTGGGGTTAATGGTTAAATTTGCGCCTGCTTTCAAGCGAAAGCGGGTCCTATAGCTCAGTTGGTTAGAGCACCTGACTCATAATCAGGGGGTCCCTGGTTCGAGCCCAGGTGGGACCACGAAGTGGTCACTAAAGTCCTTCCTTCATTGCCGGAAGGACTTTTTTGTGGAGCAAAACCTGGGTGAGAAGTTTATTCCGAGGAGAGCCCAGCCTGCCCGCCCAAAATGAAATGAAGGCGGGGCGGGACCACATCAAGCGCAATACCCATACTCCGTTAGGAGGCTGGGTTTTATTTTTTTGAATTGGGAAGACCTTTCGTTTTCCCGAACATCAAAAAAATAAAGAACAGCGGCCGTAGGCCATGGGTTTTGCATTTGCAGTAGCGGGACTTCTTTGGTCTAAGAGCGTAGCAATCTAACCCAGGTAGATTACTAATTCAAAAGCCTCCTTGCAAGTGGAGGCCTTTTTTATTTCAAGACTGGTTTTTTAAACCTTAATGACATATTATTGTGTAATAATTACACATATTATGGAAATCAACATTAAACTCACAGTAGACGCCGTCGTATTTGGATATGACTCTGGGAACATATCCGTGCTGTTGGTGAAGCGAAAGTATGAGCCTTTTCAGGACAATTGGGCTCTTCCAGGGGGGTTCGTGTTGCAAGAAGAAAACCTAGAGCAAGCTGTAGAAAGGGAACTGGCAGAAGAGACCGGGGTTAAAATTAACTATCTGGAACAATTATACACTTTTGGTGATTTGGAGCGGGACCCAAGGGGCAGGGTGGTCTCGGTAGCCTATTTTGGACTGGTCAAACCAAATACTTTTAAATTGACCGCTTCCACCGATGCGAAAAAGGCAGCGTGGTTTACCATCAAAAAGTTGCCAAAGCTGGCGTTCGACCATAAGAAAATCCTGAAAATCGCGATTGAACGATTACAGGGAAAGATTACCTATGAGCCTATCGGATTTGAGCTGCTCGATAAAAAGTTCCCTTTTTCAGATTTCGAAGATAATACCCTCTTTTTTTAACTGGAAATAGCGTTTTTTATTGAAGCTAAAAAGACTGGCAGGCCTTCCAGGGCCCGTAGAGACCTTCTCATTCAACTCATCCAAGACTTTTAGGCTGGTAATCTTCTTTTTGAAATTTCTTCTATCAATTTCTCGATCCAAAAGGGTAGTATATAGTTTCTCTAAATCCGAAAAAGGGAACTTTTT
>JBCBSN010000181.1:0-9549 GCA_039819225.1 Bacteroidota bacterium
GAAATGGATGGTATACAGTTTTTGGAACCCAATGTACATCTGTTCAGTTTTAACAATCCATATGGGGCCTGCCCCAAATGTGAAGGTTATGGCGATGTCATTGGGATAGATGAGGATTTGGTTATCCCCAACACGGCCCTTTCCATTTATGAAAATGCAGTTTTTCCATGGCGGGGAGAACGTATGGGCTGGTATCGAGATCAGTTGGTCAATTCTTCCTATAAGTTTGATTTTCCCATCCATAAACCTTGGTTTCAACTTACGGAAGAACAAAAACAGTTGGTCTGGGAAGGGAATGATCATTTTATGGGCCTCGACCCGTTTTTTGAAATGTTGGAAGAGAAAAGTTACAAGATCCAAAACAGGGTAATGTTGTCCCGCTATCGGGGCAAGACCAAATGTAAGGAATGTGGGGGCAGGCGGTTGCGAAAGGAGGCCAACTATGTTAAGGTAGGGGGGAAATCCATCTCCGATTTGGTAGAACTGCCCATTGCCAAATTGGTTCAATTCTTTAAAGAACTGGAATTAAAGGAGCATGATAAGAAAATAGCCGCCCGGTTGTTGAAGGAAATCACGGCGCGTTTAGGTTTTTTGCAAAAGGTAGGGCTCAGTTACCTTACCCTTAACCGTAAGTCCAATACCCTTTCCGGTGGTGAGAGCCAACGTATAAATTTGGCAACTTCTCTGGGGAGCAGTTTAGTGGGCTCTATGTATATTCTGGACGAACCCAGCATTGGACTCCATCCCAAGGATACGGAAAATTTGATCCAGGTTCTAAAATCCCTGAGGGACTTGGGGAATACCGTTATTGTGGTGGAGCACGATGAGGATATCATGAAGGCCGCGGACGAGGTCATAGACATAGGCCCGGAGGCCGGCACCCATGGTGGCGAGGTAGTGGCCTATGGGCCATTGACCAAGGTTTTGAAATCACGATCCCTTACGGCAAACTATTTAAACGGTACTATGGAGATCGCTGTTCCGCGGGAACGGCGCACTTCAAAAAACTTTATTCAGATTACAGGGGCCCGCGAAAACAACCTAAAGAATATTGATGTTACCATACCTCTTAATATGCTTACCGTAATTACCGGAGTTTCCGGAAGCGGGAAGAGTACGCTTGTGAAAAGGCTTTTATACCCAATTATCCTAAAGGAAGTAGGTGGTTACGGGGAAAGAGCCGGACAGTTCACAGGTATTTCCGGAAAATATATGTCCTTAAAGCATGTAGAGTTCGTGGATCAGAACCCTATTGGCAGATCTTCAAGGTCCAATCCTGTGACCTATATAAAGGCTTATGATGATATCCGTTCTTTGTTCGCAGCACAGAAATTGAGCAAAATTAGGGCTTTCCAAGCCAAACACTTTTCCTTTAATGTAGACGGCGGTCGCTGCGAAAAGTGCAAGGGTGAGGGGGAGATTACGGTAGAGATGCAGTTTATGGCCGATGTTCATTTGGAATGTGATGCCTGCGGTGGCAAGCGTTTTAAGAAGGAAGTGTTGGAAGTGAAGTTTAACGGAGCCTCCATTTACGATGTGTTGTGTATGACCATAGACGATGCCATTTTGTTTTTTGATCAGGGTAAACAGCCCAAAATAGTAAATAAGTTGAAACCTTTGCAGGATGTAGGCCTGGGATATGTTACTTTGGGCCAATCCTCCTCTACACTCTCTGGCGGCGAGGCCCAACGAATAAAGCTGGCTTCGTTTTTGGTAAAAGGAAATTCCAAGGACAAAACGCTCTTTATCTTTGACGAGCCTACTACCGGTCTGCATTTTCACGATATCAAAAAATTGTTGAAATCCTTTGATGCACTTATTGATCGCGGACACTCCATTGTGGTCATTGAACATAATATAGAACTTATCAAATGTGCGGACTATATTATTGACCTTGGACCCGAAGGGGGAGAAAATGGCGGAAACCTTCTCGCTGAAGGCACCCCCGAAACGGTCGCTAGGAGCAAGGATTCCCATACCGCAAAATATCTGTTGGAAAAATTGGTTTCGTAGAACCATCCGAATTACATGCCGTATTTCCCCGGCCAATAGTCTACGCTGCCCGTCTTCTGGTATCTTGCCTTTCTATTACAAGAGATAGACCTGTTAACACAAAACCTAAAACACTGTTATTGGATGGGATGGTCAATGAGAAGGTAAAGAAAGTCCGAAATCGCTTGTTTGCTATAGTATACGAATCGTTTTCTAGATTATGGAATTCTATATAAGTAATTGATTATGAGAAATATAAAATTCCGATTCTTTTTTTGGCACGCTGTTTGTTTACTATAAACCGGAAAGCAAATAATTGCTTCCACAACCGGCCCAAAAGAGGAGGGCCCTTAATTAAACATTATGAAACAGTTAGTACTCTTTTTTACAGCCCTTGTCTTGGGTACCACGGGTACCCTAGCTGTGACGACCGAAAATAATGTTGCGACAAGCAGCGCGTATCGATTCAACAATTCCTTCATTTTTGTGGAGGGCGGTATTACATTTTCCGTATATCCGGATGGCGAATTCGATTTTTTTATAGATAATAGGGTCAATGTTGGGGCCAATGTCAATATAGGACGTACCAATATTACCTTCAATTCGGGATTCAATTATAGTCCCTTTGTACAGTACGATGATTTTGGTGCCGTAATCCAAGTAGAGAACATACCCGTTTTTTACGATCATTTTGGTCGCGTAGCCCAAATCGGGGATATATTCGTCAATTACCGCAACGGTTTTGTACACCGTTTGGGCGGCATGAATGTTTTTTACAATAATGGATTGTATGCCTATCATACCGGTTTTATTAATCCATTCAACAGGCGTTATGTCTTTAGGCCCTTTCATAGGTTCTTTGTTAGACCTGCTATAGGATTCTGTTTGGTAAACCCCAGACCCTACAGAAGGTTTTATAACCCGGTGAGGTATACCTGGTACAGGCCGTACAGAAACAATGTAAGGCGTGCCTATGCCCAAATAGGAAGGGAACATAGATATAATAGGATTCGTAACGAACGTGCCCGCGTCTATAGGAATGACAGAAGGGTAGCCGTACGCCAAAACGCAGTAAGACGCTCCAATGCTGTTCGTTCGGATAGAGGCTTGGCGGGGAGAAACAATACAGTGGCCAGGACTGATCGCAACACGGTACAGCGAAATAATGTGGCCCGCAACACTAATAGGAATACGGTGGGCAGGGATGCCAATGTTAGATCTAATGCATCTAATAGGACTGCCGTTACCCGAAGTAGGGCTACCCAAAGTAGGACTACCCGAGGTACCGAGGCCAGGGTATCCAATCAAAGGACCGTTAAACGCTCTAACGCGGTTAGTGCTCCCAAGCGTAGTGCGGTTAGGCAAAATACGGTAACGCGAACGCCAAGGAGCAGTTCTGATAGCTATAGGAAGGTAACGCGAAGTACAAAAACCTATAAGAGCCCCCAAAGGGCCACGTCCAATAGGTCGGTCCAACGGACTACACCTACAAGGAGTAGAAGTGCTAACGTTACCAGCAGGACCACTACCCGTAAGACCACAGTAAGTAGGACTCCTTCTAGAAGTAGTAAGAGTAGTGCAACCAGGACCCAGTCCAGAAGCGCAAGAAGGTAAATAGAATAGGAATTTTTAGTAACAAGATTCTTTAAAAATAGTTTTTAGGTTGGTTAGTTGTTTAACCCCGCAGATGGATTTACCCGCTGCGGGGTTTTTTGATAAAACACTGTTTCTCTTCAAAAAGAACACTTCAAGCAGCATCCCGGGCACAGTATACCTTTCTTTCCTTTTGTGCAGAATATGGAGTTAGGAAAAATAAGAATTTTGGTTCTTCGTTTTCAATCTCTAATCGGATTTGAAAATCTTTGAAAGTATCCCAAAAATATCTTCGGATATTTTAAATCGATATAGGATACCTACATAGAAAATAGTCATGAAAAATGTTCTAAGGACTATATTAAGAATAGGATGGAACGGAAATTGTAAAAAGTAGAAGATAGCTGCGGTAATTAAAATTAGGATCCCCACTTTTACGGTTTCCCCGGTAAAGGGCTGTATGCCAAATTTTTGTTTTACGAACCATAGTTTGCCCGTATTATAAATACAAATGGCGGAAAACGTACCAAAAGCAGCTCCGTTTATGCCATAATTAGGGATAAGCCATAAATTGAACAGTACGATCAAACCAGCTAGGGCCAAGCCCATAAGCAACAGTGTGCGGTAATACTCGGAATTGTAAAGGATCGAGTTGTTATTGCCCAATAAGGAATCGTATACTTTGGCCATACCCACAAAGAATACAATGGTAAATCCATGCCTATAGGTTTCCGGGAGTAATAGAAATAGGTCGTTTAAATTGAAAAGAATAAGCAAAAACAGAAAACCCGAACCGATAAATAGGGTCAACGAACTTTTTTGATATAATGTTTTCAGTCCGGTACTATCCTTTTTGGTCAACAATTCGGCAGTTAAGGGATAGGTTATTTGGTGCATGGATCGTGATGGAACAATAATGGTGGTGGCAATATAGACAGCAACTCCATAGTAGGCCACGTTTTCTATCCGTACAAACTGGTTGATCATAAACTTATCAATTTCAAGGATGATCACCGCAGCGGATCCCCCTAAAATGATCAGTGTGCTATAGTTTACAATTCGCGGCCATTCCTTGGGAAATTTAAAACTCCATCTGGGCCAATGCAGGGCATAGGCGTATAATTTCATCAATATGGTACGCAGAAGATAGAGCCCTACCAAGGCCTTAAGGAATACGTTCACCGAGATAACCTCGGAATATACCATGAAAAGCAGCACCATTACACCGACCCGGTTAAAGACTTCTTTCAAGAAATTTCCGAAAATAGATTTCATCCTAACCTTGGCCCATGCGTAGAACACTTCAAAGTATGCCATGGCCATCCCGATTAAAAAAATATACCAGAAGTAGCCTTTGGCCAATGTATTTTTTTGGGACAGAAAAGCCTCCAAAAAGTCTTGGACAACAGAGGAGATTGCAGCTAAGGGTAGTATCAATACCAAAGGCAAGAGTACCATTAAGGTGAGGAAACCATCGGAATACGGGGTAGATTCAAATCCACTATAATATTTAACCAAGGTGTTGGGAACACCAAAGGCCAATAATGGCATTAAGATCGCGGAGGTAGAAAGTATTACGGTAACAAGGCCATAATATTCATCCGTGAGAAATCGGGTGTATAAAAATAGGGTGTTTATCGCCGCGATAAAAAACCCGATATAAGTGATTACCGTATTTTGTAGTGCTTGTTTGCGTACTACTCCCATTTGAGAAGTTTGGCCAGTTTACGGGTGAGTTCCATTCTGCTATATTCTTCTATATTAGCCATCGGCATGTGCAGCCCCCCCTTTTTATAGGCCGTAAACCATTTTAAAAGTACACTTTTTAAACGGTTTCTTTCCACATGATCAAAAACCTCTCCCGTTCCCGTAGCTTGGATGATGTTGCCTACCTCCCACCCCATTGGACCAAATGCTAGAACTGGTCTTTTGGCGGCCATATACTCGAAAAGTTTCCCGGGAATAATGCCTTTGGTGTCATCGCTATCTATTTCTACAAGTAACAAAACCTGGGAACTACACTGTCTGCGTATCGCTTGTTTGTGGGAAACATATCCCCGAAGTTTTACATAGGGTCCCAGTTCATACCTGTAAATGGTATCCATTACATCCTTGCTTACCACACCTATGAACTCCAATTGTAAATGTGTACGGAATACTTCGTTTTCACCGGCCAGTTCTGCCAAGGTCTTCCAAAGATTTTTGGGATTCCTTCCGGTAAGAAGGGACCCTATATGGGAAATGGTAAACGTTTTGTCCAGGTCGGTCGTCCCCCTTTCCGATTCCACATCAAAACCATTGGTGATAACAAAACCGGGTTTATCCGTTAGTTTCTGGAACTCCTTAAGGGTAGTGTAGCTTGTGGTGACGATAGCATCCGCTACATTAAGAACGGAGCTTTCCAGCTGCAAATGCTTTTTTTGCGAAGTTTTGGTCAATTTCAATTTTTTGTGATAGCCAATGGATGTCCAAGGATCTCTGAAATCCGCCAACCAGCGCAGGTGGTGGTTTTTTGTTAGCCCCAACCCTATTAAATGTACGCTATGGGGCGGCCCCGTGGTGATAATTGTTTCGATATGTTCCCTTTCAATAAGACCCGATAAATAGGATACTGAAGGTTTTACCCAAAATTTGCGTGCGTCGGGGATAAAGAAATTACCTCTTACCCATAATAAAAACTTCTCAAGTAAAGACTGTTTTTTGGTTTGTATGATTCCGGAACTAATGCGTTTCGTTTTTTTTGGTGAAAGTAATTTTGCAAAACCATAGGGCTCAAAAATAGGTTGTTTATGAATGATACATTCACTGGGAACTTCATCCAATAGACTCGTATCCTGAATAGGATAATGTGGATTCTCCGGGACATAGACTATAGGTTGAAAGCCAAATTCGGGAAGGTACTTTACAAACTTTAACCATCTTTGTACTCCTGGACCTCCGGAAGGGGGCCAATAATACGTAATGATCAGTACCTTTTTCATGGAAACATTTATTCCGTATCGGTTGACATGGATTTTCTCTCTTTTCGGGATTGCCAAAAGGAAAAACCGATTCCGCCCAGCACAATCAGACCCAGCAAAATAGAACTGGCCAGGGAAATCTTACTTCCCTTTTTAATTACCGGGGGCTCAAATTTAAATTCGATTACATGTCGGCCAGCTGGCAATTTAAGTGCACGTAAGGTGTAGTTAACCCTAAAATGGTCCTTTCGTTCTCCATTAACATAGGCATTCCAGCCATTGGGATAATGCATTTCGGAGAATATGGCAACGCCCGCGTTAGGATTATTTGAAGTATACTTCAATGCATTGGGTTTGTATTCCTTAAGGGTGATGTAAGCTGTAGAATCTACTTGAAACTCAAAGCGGTTGATATTGGTGAACTTCGAACCGTTTACTACGGCCTGCGTTTTTGTATCCAAGCTGTCCAAAGCCCCGATTTCCTCATCGGCATTACCTACTTCAACTAACTTTTCCACAAACCAAGCATTTCCATTGGCATCCGGATTGATGGCTGGATAGGGATTTCCTCCCTCGTCCTGTTGTATAACATACTTTACATTAAGCATGTTCAGCATTTCCATATTCCCTTGGGCGATATGGTAAAAAAAAAGATCTTCCATACCGGCAGGTTTAGCGGCGTGATATCCTGAAATGGCCTTATGGAAATACGAGGTTCGGGCACCCTCAAAACCTTGGGTTTGGTCAAAAACCCTAAAGATCGTACTATCCTTAAGGATTTCCGTATCCGCAGCGCTTTCCTGAAAAGGGCGCAGCATGCGCCTTTTGGCAACAAAATTATCTTTGTTCACATACCGGAGGTTTACGCCCGCAAGATCAAAAACCATTAAAAACCCTAGAAGAAGTATGGCCACCGTAGTCTTGATTTTTTCTTGGACCAGGAACCAAAGTACCAAAGCTGCCAGAAAAACATAGATCAAAGAACGAAAGAGATCATGAGTATATACCGCCTTCCTATCCAACTGGATAAGGTCCAATATTTCATCACCATAATATCGTTTTATGGTGTCATCATGGAAACCGGAAAAATCAAAAGTTCCCTTGGCCAACAGTAATAGGATGCCCAATCCAAAAACGATGAAAAACGATATTTTGAACGCCCTTAATTTGGTTTTTTTTGAAATGAAGTCCTTTATCAAGACTTGCAGGGCCAAAATTGCCAATATTGGCGCGCAAAGCTCTAGTATTACCTGTATGGAGGAAACGGCCCGGAATTTGTCATAAAGGGGAAAATAATCGATCATAAAATCGGTGAGGAGTCCAAAATTTTTGCCCCAAGAAAGCACCAATGACATTATAAAACCGCCCAGAAGCCACCATTTGGCCCGGCCCTTTACCAGGAACGACCCTAATACAAATAGGAAAAAGACAATGGCCCCAATGTAGGCAGGTCCCGAAGTTCCTGGTTGATTACCCCAGTAAAGGGTAATGTTCTCGGAAAACTGCATGGCCTGGCTACGCGATATGCCCTGATCGATCAAAAACGCATAGGTCTTGGAATCTTCTCCCAAATTCTCTGAACTGGAACCGCCAAAAAGCCTGGGCACAAAAAGGTTAAGGGATTCCGTAATGCCATAGCTCCAACGGGTGATGTATTCCTTGTCCAGGCCATTCAGGTTTTCCTTTGGGTTGCCTTGGGGATCTATGGTAAGTTCCGATTTTCCACGGGTACTCCAATCCGCGTATTCCTTGGTAGCCAATATTCCCGTGGCGTTGGCCGCTATTCCCAGGAGTACGGCACCCAACAGGATACCTACGGAGGTAAAATAATGCCCTAGCCTTTTTTTACGGAAGGCGTCCACCAAATAGGCCACGCCAAGAATAAGGACCAAAAGCATAAAATAATAGGTCATTTGGTAATGGTTGGCACTTATCTCCAGTGCCATTGCGATGGCGGTAAGCACAAATCCCCAAAGGTATTTTTTCCGAAACGTCAACACAATACCCCCCAGAACTAAGGGTAGATAGCCCAACGCGTGGGCCTTGGCATTATGGCCCACTCCCAAGATAATGATCATATAGGTAGAAAAGCCAAAGGCCAGGGCTCCCAATATGGCCAAACGATAGTCTATTTTTAAGCAGCACAGTAGTACATAGAAACCAATGAAGTACAGGAATAGGTAGTCCGCGGGACGGGGCAAAAACCGGATAGTCCTATCCAATTCTTTAACATAGTTATGGGGATAGTTGGCCCCAAGTTGATATGTGGGCATGCCTCCAAAGGCACTATTTGTCCAATAGGGTTCCTGTTCCGTGCGCTTTCGAAAATCGTTCTGCTCCTTGGCCATGCCGGTATATTGTACAATATCCGATTGCTCAATGACCTTACCCTGTAGCACGGGATAAAAGTAGGCCAATGCCACGACCACAAAAAAAACGGCAACAAAAAAATGGGTGAATAGGGCTTTTGCTGAGTTCCTCATAAATCAGATAAGAAGGTTGGTTATCGCAAAGTAACAATGAACAGTTGTAACCTGTAAGGAAATGTTTAAAAAATGTATTTACCGACCCTTGGCAAAACGGAGAAATGACTAATCCACTTCTTCAAAGTCGATATATTCGCCTACATCCTTAGAAGAACTTTTTTTCCTTGATGGCCCTTTCTCTATACTGATATCCCCTACCTGGCCCTGTACGTTTCCATTTCCCTGGGAAAATTCCCCGAACCGTTCCTTAAAGTGGTTCTCGGTCTTTTTGGCAGCATAGCTGAACAGGCGGGGGGCAAACATCCTAAAAAGGAGTTTTACCAGATAATAAACCAGGAGAAGTATTAAAATAGCCTTTAAAAACCCCATATTAATTTGATTCGATTATGAAGTCGTTTAAACTTTTTCAATAGTCTAAAAAATAATGCTTTTTCACCCTTTCTTCGACTTTTTTTCCTTCCGTAGCCCTGCTATGCAACTCAAAAAAGGTTTCGAAAGGGCAAAAAATCATGAATTTT
>JBCBSN010000182.1:0-9496 GCA_039819225.1 Bacteroidota bacterium
TTCGCATGTGATTCTTTTACACCCCTGAAGTCCCCTCAAGGGACAATACACAGTTTAGGAAAAAACTACAAAATACCGTTCAAATACAAAAAAACGTGAACCAAGTTATCCAATGCCCCCGATGCACAAAAAAAGAATCGGCCCTACATCGGTGTATTTTCCAATCGTATTTCTGGCTTAGTTAACACCCCTGAGGTCCCCTCAAGGGGACAATCCAAATTTCAATATTTCGTGTTTTTTCCTATTATTTCTAATTTCCTACTTCGCTCCCCTTAATTTGCTTTATATTCCAAAATGGCACTATCCGTAAAGCCAATGCGCTCCGCTTTGGCCTCAAAGGAAATGTCCTTGGGCAAGGGCCCGGAATATACGTTCCAAATAGAATCCTGGGGCTTTTTCCAAACTATGGAGGCATCCCGTCTTTTGGAAACCAATCGAACGCTATCATTGCGCTCCACCATTTCCAGCGGCCCCAGAGTGGGCTGTTCTTCGTCTATGAGCCAATTGGCCATAAGTTCCCGTTCGGGGACGGCCCCAAGGTCTTTGCTTTCCTGCATCCAATCTTGAAACACTTTTCGAAAATGCATCAAGGTATCCTTGAATTGGGGATCGTTGGCAAGATTATTGATTTCAAAAGGGTCATTTATCAGGTCATAAAGTTCTTCTTCCGGTTTTGGGGCGGTCAACCAATGTGCCTGAACCTCGTTCAACTTCCCGGATTTATAAAGTTTTCGCAGTTCTTGCATCAAAGGCATCTGCTCGCGGTAGGAGACCGGAATGGCATGGGGCAATTCCGTATTAAAACTTTTAATATACTTGAATCGGTCGTTACGGACGGCTCGCAAACGATCGTAGAGTTCGTCAAAACGATCTGAGGAGTGGAACGTATACTTTGGTCTTTGGGAAGCTTCATAGTATCCAAAATGCGCCGTACCCTGCATTACTTTTGGAGGTTCTATACCTGCCAACGAAAGAACGGTCGGGGCATAATCTATAAAGCTGATCAAACGGTCATCCGTGCTTCCGGCGTTTCTATTCTCGGGAAACTTAATCACTAAAGGCACTTTTAACCCACTATCGTACAAGGCTCTTTTATGTCTGGGAAAAGGCCCGCCATGATCTCCGTAAAAGAAAACAATACTATTCTCATAGAGGCCATCCTCCTTAAGTTCGCGAAGAACTTCGCCAACTTGGTCATCCATCCGCTTTAGATTGCTGTAATTCACCGCAAGGTCATGCCGGATTACGGGCGTATCGGGAAAATACGGAGGTACCCAAACCTTGTCCGGAGATACATATAAGGTGCTATCATTGTAACGCCATATGCCCGATTCGTGGCAGACCGCAAAATTAAACACTGTGAAAAAAGGCTGGCCCTCCTTTCGTTTACGCCAATGACGCCGAGGGCTACTCTCGTCCCATGCAGCATCGGTCTTTTCAAAATTATAGTCCTCCTTGGGCCCATTGGCCGTGTAATATCCCTTTTGCCTCAGATACTCCGGAAACATTCGTACCCCATCCGGTACTACGGGAGAATAGCTGATAAGGCTATCCAATAGGGGTTCGTTTATTTTCCGCCATCCGGCATGTGTCCGCATGTTATGGGTGCCCAGGGTGGTCGGATACATGCCCGTTATTAGGGCACTACGAGCCGGAGCACAAACGGGAACAGGAGACACGGCATTGGTAAAAGTGACCCCATCTTGGGCCAAACTTTCCAGATTGGGGAGCGAAATGGTACTGTCACCATACATGGGAAAACGTTCCGGGGATTGATCCTCGGCCACTATCCAAACAATATTGGGCATCTCCGGGACTTTGGTTCCCTCCTCAACTTTTTTCTTCTCGCCAGAACAGCCCAGAAGAAAAGCGATACCGGCACTTAAGCATAACATCCCTTTCATTATACCCTACTTTAGAATACGTTATTTGGCTTTATTAAGCTCTTCTTCAAGTTCTTTTAGAAATTCGTGACTTTGCGGTATTTGACCCTCCGATCTTGACGACTCATCTTCAATGATGATATAATCAATATCCATTTTCCAGGCCTCTCTCACAATAGCTTCAATATCGATCTGTCCTGTGCCTAGTACTACATTGGTCTCTACGTCCGATTTGCCATTTTGGTTCCCCTTGACCCCTTTTCTACAATCCTTTATGTGGATCAGCTTAAACTCATCCGGATACTTTCTTAACCATTCTACGGGGTCTTCCCCGGGATGGGCAAACCAGTAGACATCCATTTCAAAATCAAAATATTCGGAATTCTGGATCATATGATCCATAAGCAGTTCACCTTTATGGGGCCTGAACTCATACCCATGGGGATGATAGGCCAGAGTAATACCCGCATCCTCTAACTTTTTTCCGGCCTTATTAAAAACATCCACGGCCATCTTGGTTTCTTTAATAGTGAAAATAGTATCCTTATGGGGAATCCAGAAGCATACTGCGTATTTAGCCCCATAGTTCTTGGCCCTTTCTACAACAGTTTCCGGGGAATCGCGCAATTCCTCAAAGGGTGCGCTTACGCTTACCATTTTAAGATCGTTTTTGGCCAACATAGCCTTATACTCGTCCATAGGATACCCGTAGGTACCATCATTTCCGTCCTCTATATTTCGAATACCCCATTTCTTGATTTTGGCAAAGGTACCCGGCACATCCTTTGGAAATACATGTCTAAGGCTATACAACTGCAATCCTATTTGAGGTTTCTCCAGACTCTCGAGATACTCAAGACTTTGCGGTACTTGCTCCACCACCCGGGAAGCTTCATCCTCGATAAACATATACTCTATCCCCAATTTCTTGGCCTCGGCGACTGTCCCGGCAATATCAATTTGACCCATCCCTAAAACCACATTGGTCTCCACGTCTTCATGGCCCGTATTGTTCCCTTTCACGCCATGCGCCATATCCTTTAAATGCATTAAAGTGAACTTGTCCGGATACTTTTTCATTAAGGCCAAGGGATCGGCCCCTCCATGTTGGGCCCAGAACACATCCAGTTCAAAGGTATAGTCTGTTGCATTTTGGGCCATATAATCGAACAAAGTACCATCTTTCCACGGCCTGAATTCATATCCATGGGGGTGATATGCCAATATGAGTCCATGTTCCTTGAGGATTTTACCGGCCCTATTGAAAACCTTTGAAGCATGCTCCGTTTCCTCCAAATCCCATTTATTGTCGTCATGGGGCACCCAGGCGCACATGACATACTTGGCACTAAATTTCTTGGCATTGGCAATTACCTTTTCCACATTATGCTCCAAATCGGAGAAGGAAGCCCCCACGCTCACCATTTCCAAATTGTTCTTCCTTAAAAGGGCTTTGTAATCGGCGAGGGGAAGGCCATATGTACCACCGCCCTCTATCTTGGTAAGGCCCCAATCCTTGATAAGGGCCAAGGTTCCGGGAACATCTTGCTTAAACTGGTTTCTAAGGCTGAAGAGTTGTATCCCGACTTCTTGGGCCGATAGGGAAACGGCAAAAAGGCCCATTCCAAAAAAAATGACGCATTTTTTCATTGTTATCCATTTTAGCCTTGGACCTGTCTTTTTGGTCCAAGGTATTTCAATAGTACTTCGTTCTCGTGACAAGCCATATTCGCATTACGTCAACAAATTTCCATTATCGTCCCATTCCGCAATAACGGCACGTTTGCTTTGGTCCACACATTTGGCGATCCACTCCGGGTCATAGTCCACCCCGTGCTGGTCCAATACATCCTGGGGGACCCCATCCCATACGTTGGGCTGGTTGCCCTTATAGCCCAAATCCGAAATCCCCACTTTTGAGGTGTAATAACCTGTCATGGTCAATGCCCGCATGAGATAAAAAAATTGAATCTCCAGAGGTTGTTCGTCCAAGGAAACTTCCATATCATGATAGCAAATAGTGTCCAAAATCTGTTTTTGTTGTTCCAACTTGGCGGATTTAAACTCCGTACCGAATTCCGTATTGCTCCTATGGTCCAACCACATCAATCCCCCCAACAAGGTATTTTGCATTTCAGGAATGTCCTTGCCCATAAACTCAATGAATTCGGGTACCTCTGCTTCTATGGGGCCTCCGTGCGGTTCCTTTGGCGGTAGTATAATCTGGCTAAGAACGGTAATGGTCTCCATCTCATGCTCGTTGAACAATTGTTCGGCATTTAGTTTGGCTATGCGCTCCAGTTCCTCCGGTGTACGTCCAAAATATTGGGTGTCATTGGTTACCGGTACTTCGTCAGTCACTTTTTCCCCGTCCGTTTTACAGCTATGGAAGGCCAAAGCGGATGCCCCGGCTCCCAGAATCATGGTCTGAATGCTTTTTCTTCTATCCATCTTAAAGATTTTGCTGCTTAAATTGCTCAATGATATAGTCGCTGGCCCTCCAGGAAAGTGCCATAATGGTCCATGTACAGTTTTTATCCGCCTGGGACACAAAGGGGCCCGCATCTACAATAAATACATTATCCACATCGTGCAATTGCTGGAATTTATTGGTAACCGACGTTTTGGGATCGTTCCCCATTCTAGTGGTTCCTACCTCATGTATGATTCTTCCTGGAGCTTCCAAGCCATACTTACGATCTTTTCCAGGTTTGTCTCCCAAGGGTTCCCCGCCCATATTATGGATAATTTCCTCAAAGGTATCCTGCATATGTTTGGCTTGCTTCACCTCAAAATCGGACCATTGGTAGTTGAACTTCAATACCGGGATGCCAAATTGATCGACGGTAGTGGGATCTATTTCGCAATAGTTCTCTTTTCTTGCGAGGCCTTCTCCCCTGCCCGCCATCCCCACTACGGAGCCATAATATTTTTTGACATCATCCCTTAGGCCTTCGCCATACCCGCCAACCGCAAGGCCAAAAAACTTATTGAATTCATTGGGATTCATAGCAAAACCATAATTTGGCGGACCCATGCCCCCCCATACCTCTATATGGTACCCTCTGGGGAAGTCCAATTTGGAGTTATCCCCCCACCATGGGGAATATACGTGCATACCCCCTACACCATCCTCGTTATAGGATACTTTCCGGTTCATAAGGGCGGGAACAAAACCGCCCCTACTAGCCCCAGTAGAATCATGCAGGTATTTGCCTATTAGATCACTGCTATTGCCCAGACCATTGGGATGTCGCTTACTTTTGCTATTTAAAAGGATACGGGCAGAACTACAGGCAGAGGCTGCCAACACCACCACCTTGGCCTTAAGCTTATACTCCTTTCTATCGTCCTTGCTCACATAGGACACCCCTGTGGCCTTCCCATTGGAATCGGTGGTCACCTCCCTCACTACGGAATTGACGAAAATCTTTACTTTTCCCCCATTTTTCTGAGCCGGGAAGATAAGACAGCTTCCTGCCGAAAAATCGGCATAGACAGAGCAAGAGCGGCCGCATTGACCACAATAAAAGCATACCCCACGATCATTATTGATTTTTTTGGTCAACATGGACATCCTTGAAGGATACACGGGAATCCCACTTTTTTTGGCCCCTTTTATATAAAACAACTCATGTAATCTGGGCTTGGGCGGGGGAAGGAAAAAACCGTCCGGATCATCCTCTAGGCCCTCATTGGTTCCGAAGACCCCGATCAGCTTGTCTACCTTGTCATAGTATGGCTTTACATCTTCATAACCAATAGGCCAATCATCCCCATGGCCGTCCCTTGTCTTGCCCTTGAAATCCTTGGGGCCAAAACGCAATGAAATACGTCCCCAATGGTTGGTACGCCCACCAAGCATGTGGGATCGAAACCAGTGAAATTCGGTACCCTCGGCATGTGTGTAGGGTTCCCCGTCTATTTCCCAACCACCATAGGCCATATCCCATTCTCCAAAAGCCCTGTCCGTACCCGCTCCCCTTCTGGGGGACTCATACGCCCATTTCAATTGGGTCATAGTCTTGCGATCGGCGGGATCAAAAAACGGTCCGGCCTCTACCACGGCCACATTGAGTCCGGCATCAGCCAATTGTTTGGTGGCCATTCCGCCTCCAGCTCCGGAACCTACGATTATAACGTCATAGATTTCAGGGGATTCCTTGATCTGCATCATTTAAATGAAGTCTGATTAATTTTCGATTGAATTTTAAGTGCTTTAAGTTACGTCTTTTCTTTTGAGTTGAAATAAGACCTGCGCCTTTGACGAAAAAATTGAAGTAAACGACAAAAAACGTTCTAAACAGGCCAATTGGAAGTAGTTTCCTAAAGTACGCGTTTGATTCCCGAAAAATCCTTACGGTATTGGGTGGGTGTACGTCCCTTGCTCTTCCTGAAGACCCTATTAAAGTTAGCGATGCTGTTAAAACCGCACATAAAGGCAATTTCCGAAATGCTAAGATCCTTCTCAATAAGCCAACGGGAGGCATAGCCTATCCTTACATCGTTTAGATATTCCACAAAAGTCTTGCCTGTTCTTTTCTTAATAAAGCGATTAAAGGATACATTGCTCATATTTAACAGCTCCGAAACCTCGGACAAGGTAATCCTAGAGGCATAGTTTTCTTGGATATAATCATAGAGCTGTTTGATTTTGTCGCTGTTCTCGAAGTTTTCTAAGTGTATGGTAGAGGTAGACAACAGTCGCTGGCTTCGCGAATTGGCTAAATCGTATAATATGGAAAGTAGTTCCAAAAAGTAGTCTATGCCCCCCAGTTTGGACACTTTTGTTATCCTTGGAGCCATAATCCTCGTAGTCTCCTCGGAAAAGAGGATGCCGTGCAGGGACCTATCGAACATGTCCTTTAGCGGTTTCATAATGCTTCGCCTTAAGAAAGCGGTATCAAAAAGATCCTCGTGGAACTGTATGGTAACTTCATGGATATTCGTCCTGGTACAATTGTGCTGTTCCCAACCATGATACAGACTGGATCCCAGCAGTACCAATTCCAAATCGTCGATTTCCTCGATACTATCCCCTACAATACGCCGTACACCCTTGCCGCCAGATATAAAATTGAGTTCCATTTCAGGGTGAAAATGAACAGGAAAATCAAAAAAATCCTTGGATCTGTCAAAAACAAGGAAACTATCCATGCTGGACAATGGGGTAATCTCTCTATGTATTTTTTTTAGTATTTCCAATGCGATTACGTATTTTGCCTGATTAAGATGTTGAAATGATAAAATCCGATTAGTGCAATATTAACAATAAATTTAGATTTGAAATTAGAATTACGATAAATATATGGGTATAAAATGTCAAAAATTCATAATATATCATCTTGAGCCAAATTTCGATTCTTTCCCGTTCCCTCCATTTTCAATAAAATTGATTTAAAAGATGCTACAAGGCATAGATATTGCCATTATTCTCTGCTACCTTCTTGCCACCGTTGTAATTGGGCTGGTACTGCGCAAAAGGGCACAACGTAGCAAGGACGACTATCTTTTGGGGGGCAAATCCCTTCCCTGGTATATGTTGGGGTTGTCCAATGCTTCCGGTATGTTCGATATTTCAGGCACCATGTGGTTAGTAACCTTGACCTTCGTATATGGCCTTAAGAGTATTTGGATTCCCTGGTTGTGGCCCGTATTCAACCAGGTTTTTTTAATGGTCTATCTCTCGGCCTGGCTCAGAAGGTCCAATGTTACCACGGGAGCGGAATGGATCTTCTTCCGTTTTGGAGAGGGAAAAGGCGGAAAGTGGTCGCATACGGTGGTTGTTATCTTTGCTATTGTAAGCTGTTTGGGTTTTCTGGCGTACGGATTTATAGGGTTGGGTAAATTTGTTGAGATATTTATCCCCTGGGAAACGGTTAGTCCCTTTATCCCTTTTGATATTTCGTCTCAATTTGTGCCTCATTTCTATGGTACGGTATTCACGATTTTTGCCGTTTTCTACTCCGTTTTGGGGGGAATGTCCGGCATTGTTTGGACCGATCTACTGCAATTCACCATTATGACCGTTTCCGCAGTGGCCATTGCCGTAATCGCCTGGATGGCCATGGGAGAGCACGTGTTGACGGTTCCCGAAGGATGGATGAACCCCTTTTTTGGATGGAACCTGGATATTGATTGGACCGGCATAATTGCGGAAGTAAATGAAAAAATAGCTTCCGACGGATTTTCACTTTTCACCATTTTCTTCATGCTCTGCGTCTTTAAGGGGATTCTGGCAAGTATAGCCGGTCCGGCACCCAATTATGACATGCAGAAAATCCTTTCTACCAAAACACCCAAGGATGCCGCCAAAATGAGTGGCTTTGTCTCTTTGGCCCTAATGCCCACTCGATATTTAATGATCGGCGGCTTTGGGATACTCGGTATACTGTTCTATGATCAACTGGACCTACAAAGGGCGGGAACCATCGATTTTGAACAAATATTACCTTCGGCCATAAACCAATTTGTCCCTGTAGGTCTTATGGGTTTGCTACTCGCAGGTCTTTTGGCAGCTTTTATGAGCACTTTTGCAGGAACCTTGAATGCGGCACAGGCCTATGTGGTAAACGACATCTATCTAAGATATAAAAAAGATGCCAGGCCCAAACAGGTGAATCGTATGAACTATGCGAGCGGGATCCTTGTTGTGCTGGTGAGTATCGTATTGGGGTTCTATGTCAAAGATGTAAATTCGGTATTACAGTGGATCGTAAGCGCTCTATGGGGCGGTTATGTCGTTTCGAACATTTTAAAATGGCATTGGTGGCGCTTTAACGGGGAGGGATATTTTTGGGGAATGCTTTCCGGCCTAATCCCCGCAATCTTGTTCCCATTGGTATTCCAGGAGACCTTGGAACTCTATCTTTTTCCTTTATTGCTCCTGATCACGGGCGTTGGCTGCGTTCTGGGAACCTATACGGGACCGCCCACGGACGAGGGCCAACTTATGGCCTTCTATAAGAAAACACGGCCATGGGGATTCTGGAAACCCATCCATGACAAGGTAGTAACCGCCGATCCCGGATTTAAAGGGAATACTAATTTTAAGAAAGACATGTTCAACATTTTTATTGGTGTCATTGCACAGACCTTATTGGTCATTATTCCACTTTACCTTATTCTTAGGGAGTACACTTCACTATGGATCTGCCTTGCCGTTCTTTTGGTGTGCGGAATATTGCTCAAAAAACTTTGGTGGGACAAACTGGACCAACAACTTTAAAACCCAATCTTAATGCTAAGCGTAAACGACATAAAGAAAATCAAGAATTATGACCTTTTAACAAAGGCGCATAAAGATCTACTTAGGAAAAAGAATGTTCCCCTAGCCGAGAACAACGGGGTTTTCCATCGGTATAAAAATCCCATTATAACTGCAGCGCATACCCCCTTGCATTGGCGGTATGACCTTAATTCCAAGACCAATCCCAATGGTTTGGAACGCATAGGCATAAATGCGGCCTTTAATGCAGGAGCCATTAAATGGAACGGGAAGTATTTACTAATGGTACGGGTAGAAGGAAATGACCGAAAATCTTTTTTCGCCTTTGCAGAAAGCACCAACGGTTTGGACAATTTTGAGTTTTGGGACCAACCCTTTTTACTTC
>JBCBSN010000183.1:0-9472 GCA_039819225.1 Bacteroidota bacterium
CGGGTAAAGATTTTCTCTATTCAGGCACTTTTTGAGGGATTTTTCCGCCCTTTAGGGCCGGGGAATAGAAAAATCTTTACCCGCCCCGGGCGGGTTAGGGAAATAAGATTTTCGATTCCAAGAAAGCTTATCCATTATTCACGTTATTGAACAATTTATACCAAAACGGTCGCTATGGGAAATTCAGCAATCCCATGGGTTTTCTATTCAGGTCGATAATAGACCTCTGTCTGCTCCAACAGATTTTTCTTTTAAGGTACAGGCCTTTTCAAAAGTCCCCTTTGGGAATCTTCGTGGGAGGGGCTGCCTCCGGACAGGGAAATCAAGGGAACATGAATATCGGAATAAAGGGATATAGGACGCACTTAACCCTACTACAGTCCAATAAGTAATATCCTTTTGAAATCGTATTAGGCCAATTTGGAGCGGTTCCTTTTCGTGGTGAAGGACAAAGCTTTCTTTACCTTGGTGTTGGAACGCTTGTACAAACGGGCAACTTTTTCGGTTTTTTCAGGAGCGGCCTCTTCTTTGAGGTCCAAGGTAACGATGCTGGCCTCAATGGTGTCTACCTTGGCCACCGGAGTAGTTTCTTTGGCTTGGCCAGTGGCTCCTATTAAAAGTACAAAAGTTAAAGTCAGTAGCGTTTTCATTGTGGCGTCTTTCTATAATAAAAACGCCGGAAGGGATATCCCACAAGACTACGATTCGCCGAAAACCCCTTATTTTTCGGTATGTGAACGGAATCACGACTAAGTGTAAAAAATCCTGGACGAATGGAAAAGGGAGATAGGTCACTTTACCGAAATAAGGTGCATTTAATCCTTGTTCGGAACATTTAGTTTCAACAGAATATTGGGATCTGGGCAGTTTATGACAAAGCTTTCCCGATCCCCTTTATGGCAAACTCCGGGATAGTCACCGGAATAGCCTTCCATATCCCTGATTATCTGAAAATGGAGATGCGGAGCGTAACCCCCGTTTATCTTATGGGTGCCCAAGGCACCGATTACCTCACCTGGCCGAAAAGGCCTTCCCACAAAAAGACCATCCAAGGAATCTAATGAAAGGTGACCATATAAGGTATGGAAGGGAATACCCTGTACTTCATGGGAAAGAATTAGGGTAGGGCCGTAATCGCCAAAACCGGTATTGTTTTGAAAGCTATGCACACGGCCTAGAAATGGGGCCAAAACTTTCGTTCCGGCACTCGTCCACAAATCCATTCCTAAATGAATGTTTCTGGAAAGCATATCATTTGTTGAAAACAAACTTTTATTTCCATAAAGTTTCCGCTTCTCCAAATATCCGCCATAGGCCACCTTGGCCTTAAACTTTTGCAGTATCCCGTCAATATGGTTTTGACATGCATTGTGATCTTCAATATCAGAATCCTCTAAATTAGGATTGGTATACGATAGATCAATAGGGATATACTGCCATGCCGGCAACGACCTGTCCAAAATTGGGACAAAGGCATTGGAAGCATTCACCAGTACTTCTTCCAGGGTCATCACCCTGCAAAAATAAGGGTAGAACTTAAATTTCCGAAAACCGGGAATACTTTTAAGGTTATCACTGGATCCTGGATTTCAAGATGAATGGAGTCCTTCCGGTTAAACCAGATTTGACTTGATGGGCAAAGTGACGCGGATGGTAAGAGCTATGGCGGTTATATACATTTCCCCAAAGGTAAGTCCAACCAAAAGGGTAAGTTGATTATGTCGTACTCTTATCATGAACCTACCACAAAACAACCTCTTAACACTTTTTAACCTAATTTCTGGTAAGGAGGCCGTAACTTCCTCTACCAATGAAAACAAAATAGAAAACCGATGAATCTGTTTAAGACTGCAATCCTAATTACCCCATTGTTACTTTTTGGCAGCTGCCAATCCAAGGCCAATGAAAATAAAAAGGTGGCCCTGGGGAATATGGCTGCGGAAAAAAAGATGGAAGTTGCCAAAATTTCCGCCCAAGACCTAAGTGATTATGAGACCGCCTATTTTGCCAGTGGTTGTTTCTGGTGCGTTGAAGCTATTTTTGAAAGCGTCAAAGGGGTAAAGGAAGTCGTTTCGGGTTATTCTGGGGGAACTGAGGAAAACCCTACCTATGAACAAGTGGGCTATGGAAAAACGAGTCATGCCGAGGCCGTGGAGGTGTATTACGATCCCAATGTCATATCCTTTATTGAACTGGTACAGGTGTTCTTTGGCTCGCATGACCCTACCACTTTAAACCGCCAAGGCCCGGATAGGGGAGCACAATACCGCTCCGTAGCCTTCTACAAAAATCCGGAAGAAAAGAAAATAATCGAAAGCTATATGGCCGCTTTGACCGACCAAAATGTCTATGGGGGTGCGCCAATTACTACCCAGGTCACGGAATTCGCCAAATTCTGGAAGGCAGAGGACTACCATCAGGATTACGAACGCCGTAACCCCAATAATTCCTATATAAGGAACGTTTCCATTCCTCGGTTGAACCGATTTAAAAAGAATTTTGGGGAATACCTCAAAGAAGAGGCGCATTAGCTACTGCTTTCGTCTTAGGTTCATTGTTGCCCTTAAAATTTTGTAATATATTGAAGGTGAATCTATTGCAAAATTTAACACAGATAGAACCGCTCTGCTCCTGCCCATTGGCGGACAGGTTCGTACAAACGTGTTTTGTTCGTGTCCGTTAGTATCCTTAAAAAGGTTTATCCTCGTTTCATAACAAAAGTGACCTATTTCGGGTCGCTTTTTATTTGTAATTTTAGCGGGCAATCTTTGAAACCAATACGATATGAGCCGCAAGCTTCCCTTTTTTCTTTTAGCCGCCCTGGTTTTGGGCTGTACCACCACACCAAAAGATGATACTCCATGGATTTCCCTGTTCGATGGCAAAACCCTACATGATTGGACCCAACTGGGCGGAAAGGCCCAATATGAAATTAGGGAAGGTACGATCGTGGGTAAAACGGTCCATGACACTCCCAATTCGTTTATGACCACGAACAAGAGGTATGACGATTTTATCTTGGAACTAGAGTATAAGGTTGATTCTACTATGAATTCAGGGGTCCAGATCCGGAGCAATAGCTTTCCTTACTATAAAAATGGAAGGGTTCACGGGTACCAAGTGGAAATAGACCCCTCCGAAAGGGCCTATAGCGCCGGGATTTATGATGAAGGCAGAAGAGGATGGCTCCATACCTTGGCCGATAATCCTAAGGCCCGACAGGCCTTTAAGCAAAATGATTGGAACCACTATCGCGTTGAAGCTATTGGCGATACCCTAAAGACTTGGATCAATGGGGTACCGGCGAGCCATTTGATCGATGAAATGACCGCCAGTGGCTTTATTGCCCTGCAAGTGCATAGTATCTCCAAGGATAAAAAAGCGGGTACCGAAATCATATGGAAAAACATCAAGATTCTTACGGACAGTCTTTCCAAGTATGCCAAGCCGTCTCCCCTGACCCCCATAAGAACTAAGAACCGATTGACCCAAACCGAGGAAAAGCAGGGTTGGCAACTGTTATGGGACGGAAAGACTACCCAAGGCTGGCGTGGTGCCAAACTGGATGAATTTCCCGGTAACGGATGGGAAATCAAAAATGGGGAACTCACCGTTCTGGCATCCGGTGGTGGGGAATCCGAAGCCGGCGGGGATATTGTGACCAAGGCACTTTACGGTGATTTTGAACTAAAGGTCGATTTTAAGCTGACCGAAGGGGCCAATAGCGGCATTAAGTATTATGTAAATACCGACCTTAACAAGGGACCGGGTTCCTCAATTGGACTGGAATACCAGATTCTCGACGACGACAAACATCCTGATGCCAAAAAAGGCAATCACGAGGGCAGTAGGACGGTATCTTCCCTATACGACCTGATACAAGCGAATCCAAATAAGCCTATCCGTCCTATCGGGGAATGGAATACGGCCCATATCATTTCCAAGG
Organism: Bacteroidota bacterium; assembly: GCA_039819225.1. Classification (GTDB taxonomy): domain Bacteria; phylum Bacteroidota; class Bacteroidia; order Flavobacteriales; family Flavobacteriaceae; genus Ulvibacterium. Next base: position 3,947 of record JBCBSN010000183.1, read on the forward strand.
ATAACAATGTGGAGCACTGGCTCAATGGGATGAAAGTCTTGGCATACGAACGGAAAAGCGACAATTACCTTACACTGGTTTCCGAGAGCAAATATAAAAAATGGCCTCATTTTGGGGAGGCCGATGAGGGCCATATCTTACTTCAGGACCATGGTGACCGGGTAAGCTTCAAGAATGTAAAAATTAGAGAGCTTACGGATTCCCAGGGCGACTAAAATGAAAACCAGAAGGCGATTTTTACAAAAATCGGCGACAGGAATAGCAGGAATAACCCTTGCCTCCTTGCCACAAATAGTCCAGGCAACAACCACCGAGAAAAACCGGGAATGGGTACATGCAAAGGTGAAACTAGGGGTGGCTTCCTATTCCCTACGTGAATTTTCCATGGAAAAGGCATTGGATATGACCCTTCGTTGCGGCATTCAGCGCATTACCTTTAAAAGTATGCACCTCCCTTTGGATTCCGATTCCAAAACCATCACAGAAGCAGTTGACCTATGCCGGAAAAAGGGAGTAATACTCTACGGTGCAGGTGTCGTTTATATGAAGAACAGGGAGGAGATAGATCAGGCCTTTTTCTATGCCAAGACCGCCAAACTGGAAATGATCGTTGGAGTGCCCAATCATGAGCTCTTGGATTATGTGGAAGAAATGGTAAAACAAACCAACATAAAACTGGCCATCCATAATCATGGGCCCGGAGACAAATTGTATTCCAGCCCAGAGGATGCCTATAATAAGGTCATTGGCCGGGATCCCAGGATGGGACTCTGTTTGGATATTGGCCATGTCAAACGTATAGGGCGCGACCCCTCAAAGGATGTAAAGGCTTTTGCTGGCAGGATATTTGATATCCACCTGAAGGATGTTACCACCGCCAAAGCGGATGGTAAGACCTGTATCATAGGCAGGGGAACCATAGATTTTAAGACTTTTCTGAAAACTATCAAAAAAATAGACTATCAGGGTACTTTGGCCTTGGAATATGAAGCGGAAGGAAAAGACCCCCTTCCCGGAATGGCTGAGTCCATAGGATATGTAAAGGGTATTTTAGCAACACTTTAAGTTATGAACATGAGTACGAATAGAAGGGAATTCATTAAAAAAACCACGGCGGGATCGGCCGCATTGGCCTTGGGAGGAATGGTATTGCCCTCAGCCGTTTATGCACGAGTATCAGGTGCCAATGATAAAATCAATTGTGCCATCATTGGGGTGCGAAGCAGGGCCAAGGCCCATGTAAAAGCCATACATGCAGATCCCAATGCCAAAATCCTTTACAACTGCGATGTTGATGATACCATTATCAAAGAGCATAATAATTGGTGCCAAAAGAACATAGGCTATGTCCCGAAAGTGGTAAAGGATTTCAGAAAAATTTTAGAGGATAAGGATGTAGATGCCGTTTTTATCGCTACCCCGGAACATTGGCATGCCCCCATGGCCATCATGGCCCTGCAAGCAGGGAAGCATGTATATGTGGAAAAGCCCTGTAGTCATAATCCCCATGAGAACCAATTGCTAGTAAAGGCCCAGAACAAATATGGGCTAAAAGTGCAAATGGGCAACCAGCAACGATCTGCGCACACTTCCCAAATGGGTATTAAGGACATAAGGGACGGCATTATCGGCGAAGTTTTCAAGGGAGAGGCCTACTACTCCGCCAACCGCGGCTCCATAGGTAAGGGGAATAAAATCCCAGTGCCCGGAACGTTGGATTGGGACCTATGGCAGGGACCGGCACCTAGGGAGGATTACCGGGACAATGTACATCCGTACAACTGGCATTGGTTCCGTACTTGGGGAACCGGGGAGGTACATAACAACGGTACCCATGAAATTGACATTTGTAGATGGGCACTTGGCGTAGATCTTCCGGAAACCGTCACCTCGTTTGGGGGAAAATATACCTTTGATGACGATTGGGAGTTTGTGGACAATCAGCAGGTGACCTATACTTTCCCGGAAAACAAATTCATTACGTGGACCGGGCATAGTCGTGGTATCCTTAAACCAAAACGCCCCGGGAGGGGAATTACCATTTATGGAAGTAAGGGATCCATTCAATTGGACCGTAACTTCTATAGGTTGTTCGATTTAGCCGGAAACCAAATAAAAGAGATTGTGGAGAAATCGGCGAGCGCAACGACCAACACCCAAGGTATTGGGGGATTGGATGTAGACCATGTAGGTAATTTCTTTTCGGGTATCCGTAAAGATGTTTCCCTGAACTCGGATATTAACGATGCGGCCATTTCAACCATGCTCTGCCATCTGGGGAACATGGCCCAGGATGCCGGTGAGATGTTAAAAATAGATTCTACCACAGGCAAGGTCCTAAATAATGAAAAAGCCATGAAAAATTGGAAGAGGGAATATGAAAATGGATGGGAGCCCAAGCTTTAAATTGGGAAACCCCTTTTAATTTCATTTCGAAAAATATATTAATAGTAAATGGTCAGGGCATCTATAAAGTGCCCAAAGATTTGAGCGGCAAATACAAAAGAATGAGACGTAGGGAGTTTATGGTTAAAAGCGGGCTGGTTTCCGCGGCAGTGGTCACTTCAAGCACTACCATGGGACATGCGCTAAGCAACAACAGTGCTAATGAAACCGTGCGCATTGGCGTAATCGGTACGGGGGCCCGTGGCAGCGGGCTTATTCCTCTTATTGCCCAAATCCCCAACTTTGAAGTCGTGGCCTGTTGTGATATCCTACCCTTTCGGTTGGAAAACGGGCTGGCAAAAACAAAAAGCAAAGCCAAGGGTTATAGCGATTATCGCAAACTCCTGGAACACCCTGATCTGGATGCGGTGCTGGTGGCCACACCTTTTAGTTCGCATTCCAAAATCGCCATGGATGCCTTGGATGCGGACAAGCACGTGTATTGCGAAAAAACAATGGCCAAGGGATTTGAGGGCATCCGTAATCTGGTCAATAAAGCAAAGTCGTCCAATACGATTTTCCAGACGGGCCATCAATATCATAGCTCTAGGCTGTACACCTATATCGTGGAGATGATCAAAGCTGGGGAAATCGGTAACATAGCCGCTTTTGAATGCCAATGGAACCGCAATGGTAATTGGAGACGAGCTGTATCCGACCCTAAATTGGAACGGTTGATCAACTGGCGTATGTATAGAGAGTTTTCCGGTGGACTGGCCGCGGAACTCAGTTCGCATCAAATTGATTTCGCCAACTGGGTCTTGGACGAAACCCCGGAAAAAGTTATGGGCATGGGAGGCGTGGACTACTGGAAGGACGGTAGGGAAACGTACGACAACATCCACTTGCTCTACAGTTATCCAAGCGGGGTAAAGGCAAAATTCACCTGTTTGACCTCCAATGCCATGGATGATTACAAGATAAAGGTACACGGGGACCAAGGCACGGTTATACTGGATTATGTACGGGCATGGTTTTATCCCGAGGGAAAAACGAACAAACAAACCGGCAATGTGGACGGGGTAGCAGGAGCCACCTTAAGTTGGGACGAAGGAAAAGGCTATCCTATACAGGTAGATCATGAAGATCCCAGCAAACAGGCCCTTAGGGATTTTAGGAATAACATCGTGGGCCGCAAGGCTCCTCTATCCGATGTTCTTACCGGGGCCAAAGCCTCCATTTGTGTACAAATGGGCCTTGATGCCATGTACAATGAGAAAATTGTTAATTGGCCGTCCAATTATGGTGATGATCTGTAACTTTTTGACATAAGAAAGGATACCGTTTGTCCAATACTTTTTAAAAAATGCATGCTAAATGTAGGAAATTACTATCTTTAGTAACAGTAACCCCAATACTACCTACATATGCGAACCCTGTTTACCCTAAGCTGGGCGCTCTTCGCCATGGCGTGCAATACCCATGGTACTAAAGAGGACCACCATATCATCCATGTTAAGAAAACTACTGCACCCATTGTTTTGGACGGATTGGGCCACGAAAACATCTGGCATCAAACGGATTGGCACCCCCTAAACCAGAATTGGCTGGGAAAACCTTATGACCATCAAGATTTTAATGGACGTTACAAATTGTGCTGGGACAATGAGACACTATATCTTTTGGCCGAGATAAAGGACGATAGTCTGTATGACCAAAACAAAAACCCGCTAAAACTATGGTGGAACGATGATTGTTTGGAGGTCTTCCTGGACGAGGATAATTCCGGTGGACTACATCAATTCAACCATAATGCCTTTGCCTATCATATTGCCTTGGACGGTAACGTGGTTGATCTGGCAACGGACAAGGAACCTAGATTATACAATGACCATATACGGTCCAAGCTTGGCAGGGAGGGAAATACCACAACATGGGAAGCAGCTATCTCAGTTTTTGGAGCAGGCTATGTCGACGGTGGTAAGAACGTACCAAAAAAATTGACCAAAAAAAAGAAAATGGGATTTGCCCTGGCGTATTGCGATAACGATGGCAGTACGGAAAGGGAGAACTTCATAGGATCCATCTTTGTGCCCGGGGAGGATAAGAACCAAGGTTGGATCAATGCGGATATTTTTGGGACCTTGGTACTCAAGGAATAATCAGTCAAGGACTACCTTGCTGAACTGGGAATGGATAACAATGGATCTTAGGGCATTATCGCTAAGGTGATATCCCTTAATAACTTCCGTATTCAAATTTTTGGTGCGCTCCAAAACCAGTTGGTCCGAAGAGTGGATCTGGGAATTGGTCCCGTTGACATATACATTAAAGGCGGTCTCCGGCAAATTGCAGGTGAACTCGGCGTTTTGCAGGGAAACATCAAGTTCCTTGAAGTTCTTTGAAACGGTATTGATATACAGGGGCCCCAAATCGTTTTTGATAAAGGCACTTTGTAAAATACGATCTATGGAAATATCCGAGGAGGTAGCGCTCAGCTTAAGGCTGAGCACTTCCTGCAGATCTACGTTTTCCGAATACTCCGTCTGTAATTGTCCATAATTCCAACGTTTTACGTGCACGGGTGAATATTGGGCCCTAATATTGGTAAGGTCCCCCTCTATGGTACCCGCCCAAAGATGAGCATGGGCTAGGGTGGCATTGACGTTCTTGGCCAACTCAGCCAGTTTTACCTCACCGTGCCGTACATTCATCTGGATCCTCATATTCTTGGGCATCTTTATCCTGATCGTTTTTTTAACCTTATAGTTTTTGTGCTCTCCATTATTGTTAAAATAAAAGATGTTAGGGGCATTAGGTACACTGTCCGTGGCAAATGAACCCTTTTGATGCACAAAAACATTATGCCTGTGGGCCTTCAGGGCCGCGCGCCGTGCCTCCTGGGCCACTTCCCTTGCAGCCCTAGCATGCTCCTTTATGTCCCTTCCGGCCTCTTTTGCAACGGCCATCTTTTCTATACGCTCTGCCCTTGCCTGCTCCCGCTTTTGGATCCTTATGGCATTGCGCTCCTGCCATTCCTTACGCCGTTCTTCCGCGCGTTTGCGCCATCGCCTCATCTTCTATTTAAAGAAGTGGCAAAAGGAATTTGGGGAAAGTTTTGATGAGAACTATAAAGAGAAG
>JBCBSN010000184.1:0-9357 GCA_039819225.1 Bacteroidota bacterium
CTAAATCCCCTGATTATTTTGGGAGGTAAGAAGGACATTTCTCGTAAGTACGTTTCTGTATTAAATGCGCATCCAAAACTAGGTCTAGTCAATCCTTATTTTCAATTGCTTTCAACCGTTATCCCGGTATCGTAATGATACAACCGTTTTAGGTTTTTGTAGTTCTCGACCAGGTCAAGGGAAGCATTGGAGACTTTGGTAAAAGATAGGTTTAGGTATTCCAGGTTATTAAGGTCGGCCAATTTGCTTATACCCGCATCGGTAATGGGGTTTTGATCCAAACGTAGCCGTATTAAATTGGGTAAATTGTTGATATGGGTAAGGGACTCATCTGTAATACCACTGTTTTTCAAGTCGAGATGTACAATGTGTTCCTTCGCTTTACCTAGCTTTTTAAGCTGATTTTCGGTAATCTGCTCACCTATTTTGGCGGATACTTCTAGATAATTCAGATTTTCGGATAAGGGGGCCACATGGAATCCCGAGGCACTTAAATCGTCCATTATTGAAGAGTCTATAGGGTCTATGGGATCGTTGAGTAACGTATTATACTTGCCAATTTTAAAATATTTCTCCAGTTTGTCCCGTATTTCCGCACTGGCGCCCAAATCGACCAAAGTGGTATTGGTCTTGGCCCCGGAATCGATCCACCATTCCACAAAACCCACCTGCTCCTTGGATAAGGGGGCTTTTCCCTCCGGAGGCATAAAATCCTCATGGTCATGGGGCAGGGTAACGCGTTTAAAAAGTTCGCTCTCCCCACTATTTCCAGGAATTACGGAGGCACCGGATTCCCCACCTTTCATTACACCTTCAAAAGAGGTCAGCAATAGATCCCCTTTTATCTTATCGGTATTGTGGCAACTTGTACAACGGGCGTCCAGAATAGGGGTGATGATATCTTCGTAGACCAAGGCCGAATCAATGTGGGTGATTTCTTTGTGTATCTTTTCCACCTTGGGCGGTAGCCCTGCCATTTTCCGCACTGCATTGGGAGCATATTGAAAGAGATAGGTGGAACCATGGGTCAGGTTCCCGCCCAAATGCCCTGTATACAAAAGCAACAATAAGAGTATCACGAAGCCGACCCGTTGTACAAACGGTCGGATCTTGACCTTCTTTCTATAGGCCAAAAGGGCAAATGCGAATACAGCCAAGGCAATACCGCCCCATTGATGAAGCCCTACAGTGTCCGCATCATATCCTCCCTCCAAGGACAGCATATAGCCCATAATACAGGCCAGACCGGCACTAAGGGCGCCAAGCCATAAGGTAAGATCCAATAGGAGACCGGCACTTTTGGACGACTCAAATTTGGGAGTTACCCCAAGGATAACCCCAAGGATTAAAAAACCAATGGGCAAATGCACCACCAAAGGATGGAACCTGCCCAGAAAAAGTACAAAATCACTTACCTGATTTTCCAAACGTTACATTATGGTTTATGGATAGGGATGGTTAGGGTGTTGTTTCATGCTGCATTAGGCCAGGATATCTTTTACCACATGGCCATGAACGTCGGTCAACCGATAACGACGCCCTTGATGTTTAAAGGTCAATCGCTCATGATCAATTCCCATTTGATGCAGTAATGTGGCCTGAAAATCATGTACGTGAACCGGGTTTCGGGTAATGTTATAACTGAATTCATCCGTTTCCCCATAGGTGATGCCCGGTTTTATACCCCCACCGGCCATCCAGATGGTAAAACACCTAGGGTGATGGTCGCGGCCGTAATTGGTCTCTGTGAGCGTACCTTGACTAAAGTTGGTACGCCCGAACTCGCCGCCCCAAATCACAAGGGTATCGTCCAAAAGCCCCCGTCTTTTTAAATCCGTTACCAATGCAGCAGAGGCCTGATCGGTATCCTTGCATTGCAGGGTAATATTTCTGGGCAGATCGGTGTGTTGGTCCCATCCCATATGGTACAGTTGTACAAATTTAACGTCCCGTTCCGCCATTCTACGGGCCAAAAGGCAGTTGGCCGCATAGGTTCCAGGTTTTCGGGCATCTTCCCCATAGAGCTCAAAAATGGCATCCGGTTCATCGGAAAGATCCGTGACTTCCGGTACTGAAGTCTGCATTTTATAGGCCATTTCATATTGGGATATGCGGGACTGGATTTCCGGATCTCCAAAATCGTCCTTGCGTATATCGTTCATTTGAGCCAATACATCCAGTACCTGTCTTCTTGAAGCGCTACTCACTCCTTCCGGATTTTGCAAATACAGCACCCGATCCTTACCCGATCGGAATTGTACTCCCTGGTGCTGGGAAGCCAGGAAACCATTGCCCCACAAGCGTGAATATATGGGCTGTGGACGTTGAGAACCGCGTGAAAGCAGTACGCTGAACATGGGCAGGTTTTCGTTCATGCTGCCCAAACCATAACTGAGCCAGGAGCCAATACTGGGCCTTCCCGCCTGTTGGGATCCCGTTTGGAAAAAGGTGATGGCGGGATCGTGGTTGATGGCTTCGGTATGCATCGATTTAATAAAGCACAGTTCGTCCGCCACCTGGGCCGTGTAGGGCATAAGGTCGCTTATCCAGGCCCCGCTTGCCCCATGTTGTTTAAAATCGAATAGGGAAGGAGCCAAAGGAAAGGAGGATTGCCCGGAGGTCATCCCTGTAAGGCGTTGGCCTTGGCGTACGGATTCCGGGAGGTCCTGCCCCCGCATTTTTTGAAGCAGGGGTTTGTAATCAAACAGTTCTATTTGGGAGGGGCCTCCGCTTTGAAATAGGTAAATGACCCTTTTGGCCTTAGGGGCAAAGTGGGTCACGGGCATCGATTTGATCCCCGTTCCGGTAAGCATCTCCTCTTTTGAGGGAGCACCGCATCCCAATAGGGACCCCAAGGCCATGCCGCCAATACCTAAACTGGTCTTCGATAAAAAATGCCTCCTATTCATCATATGTAGATGCTCCGCATACGGATTTTTCATACTTCAAATTTTATTGACTTAGGCGTGTTTGGCCTCGTCCAGATTAAATATGGCACTTACAACAACGGTGAGGGCCGCCAATTCGTCTTTGTCCAAATTTGTATCGGCCTTGGATTGTCCGATACCTATAAGCTTTGCCCCGCTTCCTTCCTCCTTGGCAAACCGCTCCAATTCACTTTTATAAATCCGGGAAAGCAAGGCAATCTCTTTTTCTGAAGCGGGCCTGGATATAATGCTCTCAAAGGCGAGACCGATCCGTTCCGCCGGTGTTTGGGATTTTTTGATCATTTCCTGGGCAAGAACACGGGAGGCCTCTGTATATTGTGCGTCGTTTAACAATACCAAGGATTGTAGCGGGGTGCTCGTAGCTTGTCGCTTAACCGTGCACATAGCCCGTTCTGAGGCATCGAAGGTAAGCATGGAAGGCACTGGAATGGTGCGCTTCCAGTAGGTGTAAATACTTCTCCGGTATAAATCCTGTCCTTTGCTTTGGCGGTATTTGTTTTCCCCGATCTGGTTGGCCAAATCCTTCCAGATTCCAGGGGGTTGATACGGCTTTACCCACTTCCCGCCAATCTTATCATATAGTAGTCCACTGGATACGAGGGCTTGATCGCGCATCATCTCTGCCGTCAGTTTTTTATAGGGCCCCCGGGCCAAAAGGATATTCTCGGGATCCAGGTCATAGGTATCTTTCATTTGGGAAGATTGCTTGTATGTGGCCGTCATTACCAGTTGTTTCAGCAGTCTTTTCGTGTCCCATCCATGGGTCATAAAATCCAGGGCCAGCCAATCCAACAAGGCCGGATGGGAGGGCAGTGCGCCTTGATTTCCAAAATCCTCGGGGGTACGTACCAACCCCTTACCAAAAATGGTTTGCCACATCCGATTTACAATGACCCTGGCCGTCAAAGGGTTTTGCCGATCGAACAGCCATTGGGAGAGGCCCAATCTGTTTTGGGGCAATTCCCTGGAAAAGGCCAATACGGCCTCCGGGGTGCCGCGCTGTACCTCCTCCAATTTGGCGTCGTACACCCCACGATCCAGGATGTAGGCCGGTTTTATACTATCCATTTCCTTCATGATCATCACCTGGGGAATGGTGGTATCCTTGCCTTTCAAATCGGATAATTGCCCTTTTAGGGCTGCCCATTCCCTATTTTCCCTGTTGCGGTGGAGGGTATGGGCCCATTCTGTCTCAAAATGGGGTTGGGAACCGGATAGGTACTGTACTTCCAATGGAGTTACCTCCTTGCCATAGAGGACAACCTCGTCAATGGCTCCGGTGAAGCCGCCGTAACCGCTTCTGTTGATGGCCCGGGCCATCCAATGGCCAATGGTCGGCTGGTTGCCCACCAGAATGCTTTTCCCGTCCAAATTATCCGCAGCAGTGACCGTAGCTTGCGGTTGTCCGTTGATATATAGCGCAACCCCGGATGCCTTGCCGGAACCGTCATAGATGCCAACAACATGTGTCCATTGCCGTAAGGGGATTTTGGTCTTTGTTTTTACGGCGATAGCATTGTCCCTTGAGTGTACCAGTTCCATGCGTAGTGTACCGTCCGTATCCCTGTAGAGACCGTACCCCCCTTGGTACTGCTCTCCGTTCCTGCGCGAAATGATTCCGGCCCTTGTCTTGTCGTTTTTAGAGGGATTGACCCAGGCCCCCAGGGAAAATTCCACATTGTGTTCATAATCCCCTATATTATCCCCAATGACCAGGGCGTTGGTACCGTTAAAGGCCAAGGCTTTTTCTATTTTGCCCTCCACAACGGACGGGTAGGGGATATGCGCATCCAATTTGTCGTTCAACGTACCGCTAAGGACGCCCGTAATTTCATCTTTTACTGATACCGATTCGCTAAAATCCATTTTGAGATAGGATGCCAGCTTTTCGGCTTTTAGAACCTCCCAATCTACGGTGCCGAACCAATTTTTTAGGGACTGTTCCTCAATTTTATGGGCGAAGTTGGCCTGTTCCCCTTCCAGTTGGGCCACCATCTTATGGATATCGTTGATTTCCTCTTGCAACAGTTGGTTTTCGTAGGGAATGGCAGGTTGGGGGGCCAAGTCAAAATAACCGATCCTTCCCCTTTCATTTACATTGTTGAAAAAAGCGAACATTTCGTAAAACTCCTTTTGGGAGAGGGGGTCGTATTTGTGGTCGTGGCATCGGGCGCACTGCAAGGTCAGTCCTATAAAAGCCGTTCCAAAGGTTTGCACACGATCGGCAACATACTCGGCAAGATATTCCTCCTCAATGATGCCACCCTCCTGGGAAATGGCATGATTCCGGTTAAAACCCGTGGCGAGTTTTTGGGCAAAGGTGGGATCGGGTAATAAATCCCCGGCCAATTGCCAGGTCACAAAGTCATCATAAGGCAAATTGTCGTTGTATGCCTGTATGACCCAATCGCGCCAGGGCCACATGGTTCTGGGTTTATCGTCCTGATACCCATGGGAATCGGCATAGCGTGCCACATCCAGCCATTCGCTGGCCATCCGTTCACCGTAATGCGGGGAGGCCAGTAGTCTATCTACCAGCTTTTCGTAGGCCTTTGGGGAATTGTCCTGCACAAAGGTTTCAATGGCTTCCAGGGTGGGCGGGAGACCTGTAAGGTCAAAGTTCAGCCTTCGGATCAGTTCCTCCTTGGTGGCTTCAGGGGATGGGTCCAATCCCATCTGATCCAATTTTTCCACAATAAAGTGATCAATAGGGTTGTTTGCCCGTGCCGCTTCCCCAATTTCGGGCACTTTTACCGTTGTAAGGGGAGTAAAGGCCCAATGCGGTTTGTATTCTGCACCTTGATCGATCCATTTTTCCAAGACTTCAATTTCGTAGGGCGTTAAATCAACATTGAATTCCGGAGGGGGCATTTTCAGTTCCAGATCCGTGGAGATGATACGTTGGTACGCTTCACTGCGCTCCAAATCGCCGGGTACAATGGGATGCCCGCCCGATTCCAATACCGTCCTAAAGGCTCCTTCCTCTGTATCCAGGCGCAGATCGGCCTTTTGGGTGGCCTTATCGGGCCCATGGCAGGCAAAGCATTTGTCCGAAAGAATGGGTTTTACATGATAGTTGAAATCCACTACCTCTGGCACCGTGTTTTCGTCAAGTAGCCCGTTTTCCTTGTTTTCGCCACATCCAACAAGAAACAGCACGGCCAGCAACGCCTTGCCTGTATTTTGGGATACCACGACCTTCTTTAGGGGTTTAAAAAATGAATGTATCATAAAAACGACCTTCACCTAATATCGGGAAATTAAAGACTAAAATAACAAAATACGCCCAAAAACCAGGCCAATAGGTCAAATGGGTTTTGTACTCCCATCCCTTTACAGCCCCTCTAACTTTTCGTTAAATTAAGGAACGCCAGGTTTTCCCCCGACTTTTTCGACGAATATGGGACGAGTAGGTGTTACGGATTTATTTGCCGGGATGGAGGTTTGGCGTATGACCGATTCCTTCGGGTGCCATTCCGTTTTTTGGGATTTACGGATAGGATATACCAAATTTGTCGGATTTCCTATTGCAATAAATGGACTGACTGTCCTTTTGAAGGGATGAAACCCTCTTAGAGGGATTTTTAGGGCAGGGTAGATACATCAACAAGAGGAAATGTTTAAAAACCTATCTGTTGGGTTAAATTCAAAGGTGTGAAAAGCTTGGGCTAATTTTTTAATAGGAAGGAGGTGTATTTCTGCCCAACTTTACTATTTTTGCAGACCTGTTATCGAAATGACAGTTTGTTTATCATTGTAATTTATATAATGGATACGGCGTAAAATGGAGGAAGGCCAACGCGTCGTCTGGCCCTTCGCTAAAAATGTCCACTGGACATTTTCTTTACGCTCAATCCGGGATGTAGCCCTTCGGCTCCGCTCAGCACAGGCTCCGCCCGGTATCCGGGCCTTTTCGATTATGGGAAGGTTTGGGATTTGAAATTTGATTTTTTGATATTTATCGACAAATGAGTCGATTTTCGGGATGTAGCGCAGCCCGGTAGCGCATCCCGCCTATGGCGGGAGGGCCGCCAATTTTGAAACCATGTATGTGGTATACATACTTTATAGTGATAGCCTAAACCGTTATTACGTTAGGCAGACCAGTAATCTGGAAAAACGATTGGCCACGCATAACAATGGCGGAAGAAAGTATACTTCCAAAGGAGTACCCTGGAGGTTGGTCGAAACGATAGAATGTGATACCCGGTCCGAAGCCATTGCCTTGGAGCGAAAAATAAAGAAACGGGGGATACGCCGGTACCTCGGGGAGAATTGAAATATTTCGGGATGTAGCGCAGCCCGGTAGCGCACACGCCTGGGGGGCGTGGGGTCGCAGGTTCAAATCCTGTCATCCCGACTTAACTATTTTCATATAGTTGCATGACGTTGCAAATCGCCTGATTTGCAACGTTTTATGTTTTTAGGGGTATCAAATGAAACCTCATGAAACCATCTGAAAACACTGCGTTGGTGTCCAAATCGGGATTTTTGAGCCACCTTATTTTTTGTACATTGAAGTAGCTTTTGAAGGTATTTAAACTTGTGTTTTTTACCATTTTATTCATTTTTATAAAGCTATTTAATATGTTAGAAAACAGTAGGTTATCCGTTGTATTTGTTACCCGAAAATTGAATTTGGAGAAAGGAAACGTCAGGCTTTATGCCCGAGTTACCATAGATGGCAAAAGAGCAGAATTCAGCCTAAATCGGGAATTGTCGGTGTCTCTTTGGGATGAAAAACGCAAGCGTGGGAAAGGCCATTCGAAGTATGTTATCTCACTAAATAAGTACTTAGACCAAGTATTTACAGGGCTTCACGAAGCACATCGACAACTTTTGCAAGAAGATGTTGACATTACTTCCAAATCCGTAAAAGCCCGATTCCTTAAAGAAGACGATCGAGGAAAGACTTTATTGGAGTTGATTTCATACCATAATTCGACCATGGCGAATGTGCTAAGACCTGGTACGATGAAGAACTATTACAGTAGCGAACGTTGTATTAAAAAATTTCTTAAAGATGAACTCGGTATCGAGGATATACTGCTTAAAAAGCTCAACTATGGTTTTATCGTTGATTACGAGCAGTACGTCAGAAAATACAAGCCTGCCACCCGAAATAATTGCACCAATAATGGAGCGATGAAACATATGGAGCGGTTAAAGAAGATGTCAAGGTTGGCCGTTCGATTGGAATGGTTGGATAAAGACCCCTTTATCAACTATAAACTCAAGTTTAAAAAGACCGAACGCCAATTTTTAACGGAACGGGAAATAGAGCTAATTGAAGATTCTACTTTCAAGACACCAAGTTATAGCAAGATAAAAGACCTATTCATTTTTGCCTGTTACACGGGACTCTCTTATGTAGATGTTCAAGAACTAAGAGCTGACCATCTTGTAAAGGGAATTGATGGCAATGATTGGTTGTATACCAAGCGAACCAAGACAGACGAACCTTTAAAAATTCCGTTGTTGCCAAAAGCAAAGGAAATCATTGATAAATACAAAGAAGACCCCGAAGTCATAGCTGGTGAAAGGTTGTTGCCTATTTATACCAATCATATGATCAATCGTACTTTAAAAGATATTGCAAAAGTCTGTGGCATTCACAAAAAGGTGACTTTTCATGTGGCGCGGCACTCTTTTGCAACCGCCATTACCCTCTCCAACGGTGTACCCATCGAAACGGTCTCTAAACTTTTGGGGCATACCAAGCTCTCTACCACTCAGGTTTATGCCAAAGTTGTTGAGAAAAAGGTCGGGGAGGATATGCAGAATTTGATGGATACGATGAATCTGAGGAAGGATATTAAATTGAACCCTACAGGAATAATTTAAATTTTTATTAAAGATAATGACATCACTATCATGCCGACTGATGATATGTGCGGTGTGAGTTGTCCTTAATGGATTTCAGATTCTTTTTTGTCCAGTTTAACTGCCACCTTGTCACTTTTTGTTTTGGTACAAAAATTGGAATGAACACAATGCCTTTAATATAGTTTAAAGGGTAAATTGTTTAAGTTAATATTTATTGGAATACAGCGCAAGAAGTATACCAAGTTTGTCAGGTGCATCTGCGCCAACAAACCTTCAGAGAATACCTTTAGTGTCATAACCTCTGCTACCAATACCAGTAGAGATACGATCCATAAGCTGTTTAAGAAGTATTTATTTCCCATAACATATTTATTATTGTTTAAAGACCTCACTAGTATAAACTAGAATGTCCGAGTAGAAGCGAAACATATTCTACGAGGTCTCAAGGTAAAACGAAAGCGGTGCAGACAAACCGCCTGAACCTTGGGAAGGTTGCTTTTATGGCAATCTGAAGTGTCACATCTCATTATGAGAATAATGATTTGATTGGCCAAGGGTGGATTAAGACATGTAAAGGTGAAAA
>JBCBSN010000185.1:0-9332 GCA_039819225.1 Bacteroidota bacterium
TGTCATTACATAAAAGGGAGAAATGATAAAAGCAACAAATTCTATTTTACATACCGCATCCAGATACTTTTTAGCAACAGTCATGCTCATGTAACAGGGAAGCCTTCAAAACGGGTAAGCCTTCAATACATCTTAATCGATTAAGATAGTTTGAAAGCCGTCTCAAATTTTTGAGGTATAAATAGTTTACCGCAAGCTTTCTGCAGTGTACCCACCTATCTTGTTTCCTGTTTTAAGATTAGAATTCTTGTGATTTCCGAATGCGTTTAGCACAGGTTAAGGAAGATAGAGAAACCGCTCTTAAGATTTCTCCGCGCACTTTCAGGCACGTTCGAATTGACAATCGAGGAGATGGCAGTTTTGTCAGTGTAACCGGCACAGGTTTGGCCATAAGGGATTCTAGTTTTACTACAACGGTAACACAAGAACCCCCGAAGATGAACCCACGGCGCAACATAGTACCCCCCAATTCCCAGGAGGACGTGTTGCGTTTGGTTCAACAGATACAAGATCCCCTGAAGGCCATAATGCAGGCGAACCAAGGGGTGGCCGGGCAGCTTTTTGGCAGCGCTACCAAGGCTTCTGCCATAACCCTGGAAAACAGTGAAAAAATAGCGGCCCTGATCCAGGAGATCATGGCCCAGACCCAAGGTCCTATAGGGCAACGCCCCTTGTTTTTTGAGCTCTATAGGACCAATCTTCATATTCAAGGCATGTGTACGGGCAAAGTAGATGAAAAGGCCATTTCCCAAGTGGACAAAAAATGGCTGGTGGATGTGGAGCAGGTAGTCTTTACCGAACCCCAACTGGATCAATTAAGCCTTTTTGGCCTGGCCTTTGAAGTGGCCGTAAGCGAGCGGCAATTGCACCGTAACATCAAAAAATTCCTAAAACTCACCCCCAACAAATACGTACGTATCCTAAAACTGCACAAGGCTCAACAATTGCTCCGGGAATACGCCTACAAGACCATTGCCGAGGTGGCCCATGCGGTAGGGTTCAACGATCCCCATTACTTCTCCAAACAGTTTCAAAACCAATATGGCGCACCGCCCAAGGCGTTTATTCCGGTTTAGAGGCTGTTTTGAAATATGTGATTAGTCCCGAACATTCGCGATTATAGACCATTTTTGATGCATAACAAGGTACGACATAGCTGCCGCTATGGGCGAGCTGGAGCTGTTGGAAGGGCATAGGCAGGGCTACGGCCATCCGGATGGCTATCGGGATTAACGAAGTTAGGCGCAAAAAGGGGCGTAAAAAAACAATTGATATATTTCAAAACAGCCTCTTAGATTGGAATTCCTATTCAACTCAGTTCGTTTCTAAAGTCATTGACATTCTGCAGTATTTACGAACGCCTTGGTTTTTCCTAGATTTCCAAAACAGTGTCCCCTCTAACAAGAGGGGAGTCAGGGGTGTGTGTCTTTTAAGAACCTCCAATTCTTCACAATATCCGGTAACACCTCTTAACACCTCCCTCGGTCTCCCGCAGAAAACGCGGGACAGGCTCTCCTTATTAGGACGGATGCCCAAGAAGAGAAGAACTTCCTCTAAAACGTCAAAACTCTCTGAATGAGTGTCGCTCCGCCTTTGGTGGAGGGAGTCAGGGGTGTGTAGCTTTTACGGGCATTCAATATTCTTCACAATATCCAGGAACAACCCCATGCCCTGATCAATTGGCACTTTTGTCAGTTTCCCTGTCCTATTCCCAAGGCAATCCCCTACTATTTTTGAACTCAAACGCCATAGTGGTATGGTCTGCAATCAATTAAAAAACATAGGCATGAAACGAGCATTAATAAATTTTAGACATTTTTTCACAAAAGGTGATGTTTAAAATTTTTAAGGCGAGAGCGTAGCGGTTGCATACGCTCTAAATTTTATAATTAACATAAAATCAATGTATTATAAAGATTTAAGTGTATGAAAAAAGTACTTTTTCTATTAGGGCATTTAAACGATCGGGATGTGGAATGGCTTATCGATAATGGCCATAAGGAAACCATTAAACCCGGGGATATCCTGATCCATAGGAACGAACCCATACAAAACTTGTATATCGTACTATCCGGACAGCTATCGGTAACGGACGGGGTAGCCAACATGCGGGAACTGGCCAAAGTGGGCCCTGGGGAAGTCGTAGGCGAAATGTCATTTCTGGAATCAAGATTACCAGCCGTAAACGTGCTGGCCACGGAAACCTCCGAGCTATATGCCATAGATAGGACATTAATCGAAGATCGGATACAAAAGGATCTGCAGTTTAGGGCAAACTTCTACTATGCCTTGGCCTTATTCCTCTCCAACAGATTGCGCAAGACCACCAGTCAATTGGGGTTTGGCAGCCCGGAAGAGGAAGATCTGGTGGATGCCAACATTCTGGATGGGGTGGCCCAGGGGGGATCTCGATTTTCGCAAATCCTTAAAAAGTTCTCGGAAATATAGTCGGAATGGCCAACCTTAAAAAATATGGTCCTTTTCTACTGCTCCTTCTGGTTTGGGGCAAGGCCTGCCCACAGTCCCAAATCCCTGCGAATCTGGTGACCTTAAGTGAGCTTACGCTGGACCGGAGTCCCTTGATCAAAAGAAACGAACTCACCATAGGACAGGCCGAAGCCGGTCTGAGAAATCAAAAGAGCATTTTTGATTACCAACTGTCCTCCGGACTAAGCCTTCAACAAAACGAACAGACGCTTTTTGATGCGGATCCCAGAAGTCCGATCCTTATGGGGGATCTGGAAGGTAGGAATACCGGGATTTCCCTAGCCTTGCAAAAACAGTTTAGAACAGGTCTTATTGCCCAGGTTTCCTCCGAGTATTCAAGGGCCCTGGACAATTTCCCGTTCAACGCCTTTAATGAAGAGGTAGGTGCCGATGTTTCGGACCATTTAAGTTCCGCCACCGTTTCCCTTACCCAACCCCTGTTGCGGAACAATGGCAAAAGGGTGGTAACCGCCTTTGAACGGGCGGCCAAATTGGAAGTAAAAAGTGCCGAGGAAAACTTTGCCCTAAATACGGCATTTGAACTGCTACAATTGGCCACCGCTTATTGGCAGTACCTCGCGGCCTACAAGAGTCTGGACATTTTTGTGGAAAATGAGTCCAGGGTGCGAAAGGTGTTGGACATCACCAAAGAACTGGTAAAGGCGGACAAAAGACCGGAGAGCGAACTGTTACAGATCAAAGCGGATCTGGTGGAGCAGGAGCAACAGACCAATCTGGCCGCCCAAAATTTGTACAATGCACGCATAAACCTCGGTAGGATCATCGGTTTAAACGAAGGCGAAAGCAAACAGATCGGAAACCCGTTCGAGGAATTCCCGACCTTGGAAGCATTTTCCCAAGCCTCTTTTGATCTGGTGGAAATTTCCGAACTGGCCCTAAAAAACCGGAGCGATATCGTTGCTAACGAGAACTCCCTTAAGGCCCTAGAGGCACAACGTTATGCGGCCAAAAATGCCACCTTGCCCCAATTGGACCTTTCCGCTTTCTACACACGTGGGGGTGCGGCCGTAGGAGGGGGCCTGGAAAATTACTTGAACGCCTTTGGCAACCGCCAGGGAAGGAACCATACCCGCGGATTAAGGCTTAATTTCACCTTTCCCATAAACAACAATAGGGCCAAGGCCAATTTGGCCTCTAACACGATTGCGGTAACCGATCAGGAAATTGCCCTGGAAAATTTAAAACGGAACATTGCCCTTAACGTAAGCATTGCCCATAACAATCTGGAGAACAGCCTTTTTGTAGTGGAAAAGGCCAAGGAATCCCTGGACTTTTACCAAAAGGTCTTTTCCAATGAGCAGATTAGGTTCCAAAATGGGATGACCACCCTTTTAAACCTTATCCTGTTCCAGGAAAGGCTCACCTTTGCGCAATTGGATTTTGTGAATGCCCAGCAACAATTGGCCACGGCGCTCACCAATCTGCGTTTTGAGACGGGCACTTTGCTATCCCGGGAAGGTGAAAATCGCTTTTCCGTAGAACGGAACAATTTCCTTACACTTCCAAAAACAAGATAACATGGCAGCATCATTTTTTAGAAAATCGGCATTGGAAAAGTTGTCCACCCCGGAAAAACTCGATCAATTGATACAGGTGACCGGGCCCAAGGCCTGGTTGACCCTGGGCACCATTTCCATCGCCGTGGTAGTGGCCCTTCTTTGGGCCTTGTGGGGCAATGTGAAGACCAAATTGAATGTGGTGGGTGTTGTCCTGGGCGGGGAGATCCATGAGGTGGTATCTACATCCCAAGGGCAGTTGGTAGCACTGAAAGTTAATATTGGGGATAACGTTGGCGCGGACCAGATCATTGCCCACATTGAACAACCGCAACTGGAGCAACAAATCGAGGAAGCTGAAGCCCTCCTAATGGAACGCGAGTTTGAGCTGGAGCAATTAAAATCCTTTGGCACACAGGATGCCAAGCTACAGGCCAATTTTATACGACAGCAACGTAACAGTCTACGATTGCAGATCGAGACCCAGAACAAAAACGTGTCCTTCCTTGCCAATCAATTGGAGACCGAAAAGGAATTAAGGACCAAAGGATTGATTACCCATTCCCAAGTGGCGAACACCCAACAACAACTGGAAGGGGCCAAAAACCAGATTGAAAACCTTAGGGCGCAATTGGCACAGACATCCACCCAAAAATTGAACCTCCAGTTCGATTCCGACCAGCGGGAACAGTTGCTGCAACAACGTATTGCCCAGGCCCGGCGCAATCTGGAACAACTCAAGGAACGTTATGACATCCAATCCAACATTAGGAGCCCGCATGACGGGGAGGTGGTAGAAGTGCTTACCGATGCCGGAATTATGGTCGGCCAGGGCACTCCGCTCTTCAAACTAAAGAACTATAATGGATCCACCGAAAATTTAAAAGGGGTCCTCTATATCCCCTCCCAGGACGGGAAGAAAATAAAGGAAGGCATGGAGGCCCTTATTGCCCCCTCTACCGTAAAGCCCCAGGATTTTGGGTTCATAAAGGGCAAGGTCACCTATGTTTCGGACTTTCCCATTACTCAAAAGGGCATGTTGACTTCGGTAAAGAACGATCAGTTGGTACAAAGCCTTCTAGGTCTGGGCGCCCCTTTTGAAGTGTATGTGGAATTTGAAAAGAACCCCGATTCCTACAGTGGTTTTGAGTGGACCTCAGCGGGGGGACCGGAAGTCAGGATAAACGAGGGTACTTCCTGTATGGGTAAAATCACGGTAGAGTCCCAACCCCCCATTACCATGGTAATCCCGGCATTAAAGAAATTCTTTGACCTCTATTAAAATCGGAAAGATGATAGCTTCTTTGTTCAAAGCCGAAGGAAAAAGGTTCCATAGGGTAAAGACGCCCACCGTACTGCAAATGGAGGCGGTGGAGTGCGGTGCCGCCGCCCTAAGCATTATCCTGGGATATTTTGGAAAGTTTGTCCCCCTGGAAAAACTGCGTATCACCTGTGGTGTGTCCCGGGACGGGTTAAAGGCCACCAATATCCTTAGGGCCGCCCGGGAATATGGCTTGGATGCCAAGGGCTATGCCAAATCCATCCAGAAATTACAGGAGATGCAAATGCCGGCCATTATCTTTTGGAATTTTAACCATTTTCTGGTCATAGAAGGCTTTAGCAAGGACAAGGTCTATTTAAGCGATCCCGCACAAGGCAGGTATCAAGTAAGCCATAAAGAATTCGATGAAGCCTTCACGGGGGTGGTCATGACCTTTTCCCCCAACGAGAAATTTGAAAAAGGGAATGAAAAAGCCGGATTGATCCCTTCCTTGGTTACCCGGATTTCCGGCTCCAGACTTAGTGTTGTTTTCATTGTTTTAGCTAGTTTGTTCTTAGTGATACCAGGTTTGGTCATTCCCTCTTTCACCCAAGTGTTCATAGACAAATACCTGGTGAATCAAGTTTCCGGTTTTGTAATGCCCCTGCTTTTGGCCATGGGCGCCATTTTACTGCTCAATGCTGGCCTGATCTATCTGCAACAGTATTATTTATTGCGGTTAGAGACCAAACTGGCCTTGACCACTTCCAGTAAATTTCTTTGGCATGTGTTTCACCTGCCCATTTCATTTTTTACGCAACGCTATAGTGGCGAAATAGGGAGTAGGGTATCTTTGAACGACAAGGTGGCACGCTTGCTAAGCGGCGATCTGGCCAATGCCGCCCTAAACGTCATTGTCATAGTTTTTTATGCCGTTCTCATGTTTTCCTACGACCTCCTTTTGACCGCCATAGGGGTATTCATGGCGGTAATCAACGTAGTGGCGCTCCAACTTGTATCAAGGGCCCGAAAGGATGGGAACAGACAATTGATCAATGAAAACGGAAAGCTTTTGGGCACCACTACCTCTGGCATAAGCATGATCGAGACCTTAAAAGCCTCGGGCAGGGAAAACGATTTTTTTATGACCTGGTCGGGGTATTTGGCCAAAGTGATCAATGCGCAACAGGAATTGGGCTGGTTAACGGTACGGCTTAATGTGGTCCCGCCTTTGTTAATGTCCCTTAATACGACCATTATCCTAGGGGTAGGCGCCATGCGGGTCATGGACGGGCAAATGACCTTGGGCATGCTGGTGGCTTTCTTATACCTGATGAACAACTTCATGGGGCCCGTGAACCAATTGGTTGCCGTAGGGAGCTTGTTGCAGGAAACGGAGGGCGATATGAATCGAATAGACGATGTGTTGAACTACGAAACCTCCAGTGAATTTAGAACGAATGGTTTGGATACGGAAAAGGAGGATTCAAATGAACCCAACATAGTTAAAACTTTGACCAACGATAAGCTGATAGGTCATTTGGAGATCAAAGATCTTTCCTTTGGTTACACCAGGACGATGCCCGCCTTGGTCGAAGGGTTTAACCTATCCCTTAAACCGGGTAGTCGGGTAGCCTTGGTGGGCGGATCGGGGAGCGGAAAATCCACTATCGCAAAAATAGTTTCGGGCTTGTACGAACCCTGGTCCGGGGAAATCCTTTTTGACGGAATGCCCAGAAAAAAGATTCCAAGACATGTCCTTAATGAATCCCTTGCCGTCATTGATCAGGAGGTTTTGATTTTCAAAGGTAGCGTTAAGGAGAATATTGCGTTCTGGGACGGGCAAATCCCGGAAAGGCAGATTATAAAATCGGCCCATGACGCGGAAATACATGAAGCCATTGCCGAAAGGGTAAACGCCTATGACAGTGCCGTAGCGGAAAGGGGAACCAATTTTAGCGGGGGACAACGGCAACGTCTGGAAATCGCCAGGGCCCTCGCCTTAAATCCTTCCCTATTGATCATGGACGAGGCCACAAGTGCCTTGGATCCCAAATCGGAGAAACTGGTGATGGACAATATCAAAAAACGAGGGTGTACCTGTTTGATCGTCGCCCACAGGTTGAGCACCATAAAGGATTGTGACGAAATAATTGTACTACGGTTCGGTAAAATCGTGGAAAGGGGAACCCATGAAGAATTGATGGAACAAAATGGAGCCTATGCCGATTTAATAAGCTCAAAATAATCAGCCATGACGGATAAAGTAAAAATCGATATTGGGATAAACAGGCCATTTGTCTTGAACGACCCTACCTCATTTTGGATGGTAGTCGATGGTGAGATTGATCTGTTCTATGTGGACATTGACGAAGAAAGGAACTATTCCAGTAGTCTTACCTATTTGTACAGTGCCAAAAAAGGGGAAATTCTTTTTAGTTTGCTGCATGAATCCTTAAAAGCCGGGATTCAACTGGTCGTGGTGGGGGCAAAGGCTAGGTTGCTTCAATTGGACAAGAACAACCTCATGGATATTGACCATACCTTCTTGAAGTTCCACATCAATAAATGGATCCTTAAAATATCCCGCACCTTATATCAAGGAAAGGTTCCCCGGATTTACCGTCCGCTGGATGC
Source organism: Bacteroidota bacterium (assembly GCA_039819225.1). Classification (GTDB taxonomy): domain Bacteria; phylum Bacteroidota; class Bacteroidia; order Flavobacteriales; family Flavobacteriaceae; genus Ulvibacterium. The sequence continues at coordinate 7,903 of JBCBSN010000185.1, forward strand.
TCAAAAGGAATGGGAAATCAAGGCAGGGGAAATCGCTTTCCCCTCCAAAGAACTGGTCTGGTGCAAAATCATGGAAGGGGAGGTCTCCATTTTTGCGGAAGCTTGTTCCAAAATGGACAAAGCTGAATACGTACTTCCATTTCCGGTCACCCGAAACCTATGGTTGAAATCCACTTCAAAATCGGCAAAAATTGAAGTGCTCTCCGCCTATGAGGTATTAAAGGATGAACTGTTCTTTATGTTGGCCCTAAAGGAGGTACAGCACCTCTTTTACCAAAAAATGCTGGACAACGAAGAACGTAAAAGAATAGGCATTGGCCAAAGACTGCAAGAAAAAGAGCGCGCTGAGGAAATACAGATCCAAAGCACATTAAAAAACCTAAGGGACATCATTAAAAAAGGAGTTTCAAAACACTCGTTACGATCCATCGCTTCCAATAATGACAATGCCCTTTTACAAGTCTGCCAGTTTATCGGTGATGAGGTGGGATTTCAGTTTAAAGCCCCGAAACATTTTGAAAGTTACAAGGATAGCCTCCACAATCAACTCTTCGCCATTGGGCAGGCGTCGAATGTCCGTGTAAGGAAAGTAATTCTAAGGGGAACTTGGTGGAAAGAGGAGAACGGCCACCTAATGGCCTTTTCCAAGAAGGACAAAACCCCTATTGCCCTTATCCAAAAAAGCGCTACCGCCTACGTTGTTCGCGACCCCCTCAATGGGGATACGCCCGTGAACCAGGAAATGGAGGATTCATTGGAGCCCATTGCCTTTATGTTCTTTTTTGCCTTTGATGATAAAATGGATAGTGCAAAAAAGATTTTGGATTTTGCGCTGCAAGGGGTAAAGAGGGACGGTAAATTTTTATTATTGGCCGCTTTGGCGGGTAGCCTTTTAGGTCTTTTGGTTCCCATATTGTCCGGAATCATGTTCGATGATGTAATTCCAACGGCGGACAGGGGAATGCTCTGGGAAGTCTTTGGGCTTATGTTGGCCATAGGCCTCATTACGGCCTTGCTGCAGTTGATTCAGGGGGTTTTGCAACTTCGGGTGGAAACCAAATCGAACCTGAATTTGCAAGGGGGGTTGATGGATCATTTAATGCGATTGCCCGTTTCCTTTTACAAAAGGTTTACCGCAGGGGATCTTACCAATCGCGCCCTTAGTATAAATACGATCCGTCAGATCATTTCCAATACCCTGATTACCGCGGTGTTGAGCGGTACCTTTTCCATAGTTAATTTGGTATTACTATTCTATTATGAGTCCAAACTCGCATGGATAGGGGTTGGACTGTCCCTTTTTGCCATTCTTTTTGTCTCTGTCATTGGGTGGTTAAAGCTACGATATGATCGGGAAATAACCGATGATCAAGGCGATATTCAGGGATTTCTGTTCGAGTTTTTGTCCGGCATAACCAAGATTAGGGTCA
>JBCBSN010000186.1:0-9316 GCA_039819225.1 Bacteroidota bacterium
ATGCACTTCATGAAAAATTACATATTAAAAACCGGATCGGGCTAGTCCTCTACGCCATACGGAATAAGATTTTTGAACCTTAGGGTAAGGTTCCAGGACCATACCTTTGTATTGTTAGCATCAACTTTGACCAACCTTTATGAACCATAAACTGATACCATTAGGGCTTTTGCTCCTTTCGAGCTTTTCAATAGCGGCACAGGTTTTACATACTCCTGATGACCATTCCGTAAAAAGACATGCCCTAGCTCTATTGATCAGCCATACTCAAATAAGCGAAGGCATCCAGGAGAACGGGAATCGCAAATGGCTTTCCTTGCCCTCATGGGGTATTAATTACAACTACCATTTTCATTCAAAATGGGCCGTGGGACTACATACCGATATTATTGTGGAGGATTTTGAAGTAGAACCCTTTTCCCGTAGTGATGACGAGGTATTGGAGCGTAGTTATCCCATAGCCAGTGCCGTTATGGCTTCTTTTAAGCCCGGTAAGCACTTCAGTTATATGGCAGGTCTTGGCGGGGAGTTTGCCCGTGAGGATAGTTTTTTCCTTGTTCGGGTGGGGCTGGAATACGGACTTCATCTACCCAACAATTGGGAGTTGTTGACCAATATCACGAATGATTTAAAGTTGGATGCCTATAATTCCTGGGCCTTGGGACTAGGAGTGGCTAAAAAGTTTTGAATCAAAATAAGAGGATAAGGTAAAGGTATTTGGGGATTTTACGGGAAGCCATACGTATGGGACATAATCCTTTAAAAGAAAACTAGACCAATCTAGAATGCCAACATAGAATTTTCTATTTTAGCGTCCACACTGGCCAGCTATCAGCACCTCGAAATTTAGGGTGCTCAACCTAAATAACCCTTTTTTGGTAAGGAGGAGAACCCGGTATAGGAGTTTCCACAAACCGAATAGACTTAAAAAAACACCTTAATGAAAATCCTGGCACGGCTCTTTTTCCTCAGCACTTTTTTTCTGTATTCCTTTCAAACTTCGGCACAATCAAAGGAACGACCAATGGTCACAGACCATGGTTATGGGAATATAGTGTGGTACACTCTGGTGACACCTAATCTTGACGAATCCATGAGCTTTTATAAAACTCTTCTGCCATGGTCTTTTCAGGAATATACCATTAAAGGGCAAAAAATGGCGGTCGTGTATCAAAACGGGGAGTCTATAGGTAGTGTTGTAGAACTCCCCAAAGCGGATGCTTCCTTATGGATCGGATTGGTATCCGTGGAGGATTTGGATTTGGCCACAGAACGGTTTACGAAAAATGGCGGAAAGGTAATCGTGGACAAATTTTCAATTGGTCCGGTGGGTGAACAAATAATACTCCAAGGGCCATCCAGTGAAAAGTTGGGTTTTTTCGCACTTCCCTCTAAAACCATCTCTAAATTGGACAATGGTGAAGGGCAATGGTTATGGACGGAATTATGGAGCAATAATGTGTCGAAGAGTAGGGCTTTTTATGAAGAGGCTTTGCAGCTACAAGTCAAGGAGACCGTTTATGACGACAAGCCATATTGGGTATTGGAATATGACGGGAAGCCTAAAGCCGGCCTTATACATAATCCCGTACCCGGGGCCAATGAGCAATGGGTGCCCTATATAAATTTAAAGGATGTGGAAGGAGCCTATCAAAAACTTCTAAAAACAAAAGCCCATATTATGCTGGCCCCTACCGAGGAAGTAAGGAACAAAAGTATCCTGATTTTTGAGGATCCGCATGGGGCTACGTTATGCATACAGAATTATAACCGAGAAAAGTAGGAGTATGAGAAAAGCAAAAAGGGGAATATATAGTGCTGTTGTTGTATTGTTGTTGTGTTCAACTTCCGGTTGTAGCGGAGCTCGCGTGGGAACCAGTGCCGGAGTAGACGTTGTTTGGGGCAGTAACGGCCCCCGGGTGAGGCCTCATGTAAGTATAGACGTTTTTAATGGGGGTAGGTGGTAGCATCCTGAACTTCCTAACAAAGGCTAGGAAATTTGATTTGACGGCCCTTCCCGGCTTTTGGTCCAGTACCATGGGTATGGGAATAGTGTTAGTACTGCTCTCTACCTCCTCATGTGCCCTTCTTCGCATTGAAAGCCAGCAAAAACCACTTTCCATAAACGATTTAAATACCCGGTTAAGGACACAGGCTTTTGTGACGGAGGTCATGGAACGTACCGAGCTTGCGGCGGACAGTATTGCCAAGTTGGCCCCGAAAGATGTCCAGTTTCAGAAGTATACCCTCCTTTGGAAAATTAGGACGGGCGAGGAACTAAAACAAATTGGCTTTCAGACCTCCCCCAAAGTGGCCCTTACGGATGTATGGGCCTATATGCTAGAAGTACATGACCTTATGAGTCAAACGGATAGTCTTCCCTTATTGGGCCCGTACCAGTCCATTGCTATCGGAACTGCCGCCAAGAATGTGGAAGAGATCGAGAATATTGCCAGGAGCATGCTTGCCGAAAAGGATTTTGAGCGGTACAGGGAATTCGTGCGGGAATACGCAAACGAACATCCCATAACAAGTGCCCAATGGGATCACCAAACCGTAAAACCCGATTTTTTGAAGTTTAGACAGGTGCCCGACAGTCTTGGAGTGCAAACGGTAGGCAGTCTTTCGGAAGTGGTGGCGGATGTTTCAAATCGAGTAGATTTTAGTTCGGACATTTTGGGTAAACAGATGCGATGGCGCACCGAACTCTGGATGAAGGAAAATGGAATCGATTCCATCGAATTCAGGTCCCGGATCAATAGCTTTAATGCACAATTGAACCGATTATTGGAGGTGGCAGAGCATTCCCCGGAGACCTTGGAAAAGGCCATAGCGGACTTTGTGGCAGGTGTAGACCCCCTTTTTGGAGCGCTTAACCAGGAATTGGCCATGGCCATGGTGAGCCTTTCCCAGGATAGGGCCGCCGTAGAAAAGATGGTACAGCGGGAACGTATAGCCTTGGATTCGTTGATAAAGAGGGAACGCTTGGCATTCATCCAAGAGGCCAAGGACATCGCGGAAACCGGAATCAAGAATACAATGACGGAGATCCGAAAGACTATTTCTAGTGTTCTTTTCTACCTTCTGCTTTTGGTTATAGCCGTATTGGGCATTCCCTTTTATCTGGGTTTTCTTTTTGGAAAATCCCGAAATCGCAAGACAAAAGAAAAATAAAGACTATCCAAGGCTTTTAGAGCCTGTTTGGAAATTTGTTAATTATTTTCTTATGGCCCTTTTTGTACGGCGCGTCGTTAAAATTTTAGGACGTAGCTGAGGCTATGCCCAAAAACCTTGCCTAGTCCCGCCTCAAAAATGGCCTATAACAATTCTAATCACAAATCTCAAAACAGGCTCTTAATTGAAGCTCACATACATGGATTCAAAATTCAGGGTCATAGTCTTAAATTGCTGAATTACGTCTTGCCCCAGGTTGCCGTAGAAGTACCTAAAGGTATGGGCGTCGTCATTGGTGATAAGTTCTACGGAATCCAATTCCAGGGCCCTTCCATTGATTTTAGGGGCAAAGCTTACCTTATAACCTTTATGGGTAATGCTTCCTCCCGCTCCGCCAAATTCAAATTCCTCGGGTTCATAATCGGATTCAATTTGCTTCCGGTAGGCTTTAAAGTACTCCGGATAGAGAAGTGAACTTACGGCTCCTGTATCCAAGGTATAGGGATGTTTGGTACCGTCCATATGTTCCAATTCTATAACTGGGGTCAAGAAGTTTAAGGCCATATTGGCCTCTTTCAATGGTTCGGGCGTCTTAGGCACCAACAGTCGGTCGTCCTGGGTCAGGGTCAACTGTTTCATGGCCTCGATAACCGGAAAACCTAAAATGCCCCGAATCTGATAATCTAATTCTTCTACATGAAGTGCCTCATCCGGGAATACCAGGAACACAACGTTGGCAAAGGTCATATTCCCAAGTTGCAATGAAGGGCATACGGCCAGGGAGGCGGTGACCTTTTTTCCGGTAATGGCACCCACCAGAATGGATGCACGGATGTGGCGCATTTCCAATTCCTCCGCTGCCGATTCCGCTATGGCAGAGATGTTGGCACCGGTGTCCAGGATAAAATTCATCTGCCTACCATCGATTGCAGCGGGCAGGTTGGGCAGGTTGGCCTTGTCCCTGGACATTTGTATTTCGCTGGTACCCTTTACGGTAGAGGTCTGGGAGGGAATCTCCTTAAGACTTTTCCAAATGTCATTGGCATTTCTATATCCTCTTTCTTCTTCTTCGTCTAGGAATTTGGCGTAGTTGCGCAAGAGTCTTTTTCCCAGCGTATAGGCCGTTCCATAGTGGTATAGTTTGGAATGATTGGCGTACTGTAGGGCAAAGAGTTTGCTTTGGAGGGAATCGGTCATTTGGAGATAAAAGTTGGACAATAACCTATTGATCAAGGTATTGGACATCTCTAATTCATTAAAATGATGCGTCAAAACGGCTGCCAGGCGGAGGCTATCAAAATGAGAAAGCCCGTTCTTCTTGACCATAAATTGTCGTTGGGCCTCAAAATAGGACCTAGCTTCCAACAAGGAATCTATCCGATTCATTTTTAAATCAATATGGCCTGTTGTTGCGTTTTTGTCCGTTACACAACCCGCCGCCCCAATTAAAAAAAACAGAAAACAAAACCATCGCATAGCCAAAATATATTGGAGTTAGAAAAATAATAAAACCACAAGGATTTTCCAGAGGGGTTTTCCGGTTTTTCGCAAATATTTGGGATTCGCAGTCTTTTTTTGGTGAAGCTGTGATTTAAACGTGTATACTCATTTCGTTTTGAAATCCGAAAGAATCCAGGCAGTAATTTTTGTTCTTGTTTAGGCGAATTTTCTCGGCATAGCCGTGGCTAGGGCGATAAAATTTAACGACACCAAGAACAAAAAGGACAAGTTGAAATTTCGGGTTTTAAAATGGAAGGAGTATAAAAAGAAATGGACTTTTTAATTACTTTTAAGGATTGCTTTACACTACCATATCGGGGTCGTATTCCCCTCCCAAACCCATTTAAGATGAAACAAGTTGTTGTGTTAACCTTTTTTTCTGTACTATTTCTACTTCTTGGTCAGGTGCAGGTACAGGGACAAAAAGGCCAAAGGGTTCAAGAAAAGGGCCAACACCCCAATGTAATTTTGATCATTACCGATGATCAGGGCTATGGGGATTTGGGCATCACAGGCAATCCCCATGTGAAGACCCCCACCCTGGATGCCCTTGCCCAAGAAAGTATTCGGTTTAATACCTTTTATGTTTCACCGGTCTGCGCCCCTACCCGGGCCAGTTTAATGACAGGGCGCTACTCCTTGCGGACAGGGATACGGGATACGTATAATGGTGGTGCCATAATGGCCTCCTCCGAGGTGACCCTTGCGGAAATGCTCAAGGAGGGAGGCTATACAACGGGGATTTTCGGAAAATGGCATTTGGGCGATAATTATCCCAGCAGGCCCCAGGATCAAGGGTTCGATGAAACCCTTATGCATTTGGCCGGCGGTATGGGCCAGGTGGGGGATTTTACCACCTATTTTCAAAAAGACCGTAGCTATTTTGATCCAGTATTGTGGCATAATGGGAAACAGGAATCGTTTAAAGGGTATTGCAGTGATATTTTTGCCGATGAAGCCATACGCTTTATCGAGAAAAACGCATCGGGCCCTTTTTTCTGCTACCTCTCCTTTAACGCACCTCACACCCCGCTACAGGTACCGGAGGCGTATTATGAAAAATATAGGGAAGTAGACCCTTCGTCAAGATTTGGGAATGACGACCGCCCTTTTGTGCCCATGAGCGAAAAGGATAAGGAGGATGCCCGGAAGGTTTATGCCATGGTACACAATATAGATGATAACCTGGCCAAGCTTTTCCGAAAGCTGGAAGAACTGGGAATACATGAGGATACCATTGTTATTTTTATGACGGATAACGGTCCCCAGCAGGTACGCTATGTGGCCGGCATGAAAGGAAGAAAAGGAAGTGTGTATCAAGGGGGTGTGCGGGTGCCATTTTTTCTTCGTTATCCCAAAGGGTTTAAGGGGGATACCGATATAGAACAGGCTGCGGCCCATATTGATGTATTTCCCACTCTAGCCGAATTATGTGGAGTAGAAGTTCCGAAAGGGGTAAAGTTGGACGGACGGAGCTTAATGCCCTTGATCCGGGATACCTCGGGATGGGAGGAACGCCCTCTGTTTTTCTATTGGACCCGGAAATATCCCACCCGGTACAGGAATGTGGCCCTTAGGCAAGGATTCTATAAACTAGTCGGCCAAACTGATTATGACGCATCCCTTAACGATTTTGAGTTGTATAACCTTCAAGAAGACCCCTATGAGCAAAATAATTTAACCCCCACCAACCTTCCCATATTGGCAAAATACAAGGCCGGTTTGGATAGTCTGCACCGGGAATTGATAAACTCCCATAATTTTCTAGATTCGCCGCGTATCATTGTGGGAAGCAAAAAGGAAAACCCCATATATTTAAATCGAAACGATGCCAGTGGGCAGCGGGGCATCTGGGACCAAGAGGAGGTTTTTGGGAAATGGCGGGTTCAGATCAAGAAAGGGTTTTACAATATCCAGTTCAAGTTTATACGACCCGTAAAGGCCGGTGGGACCCTGTACTTGGAAACCGGGACCTTGATCAATGCTGTTAAAAACCATAACGACCAAGTGGATATCATTGAAATGAAGGGAGTGGCCTTACCGGACTTAAAATGTGACCTGATCCCCTTTTATGCCGTGGATGGAAAACGGATATTGCCCTTTTGGGTAAAATTGGAACGTATACCTTGACCCGGATGGTGTTTTGAATTTCACAAAGCCATTAATTTTGAAACCAGAAACCCTTATAATGGAGTACTACAATTACATAAAGGCCCTTCATCTGATATTTGTGGTCACTTGGTTTGCGGGCCTGTTTTATATTCCCAGGCTGTTTATCTACCATATTGAGGCATCCCATAAACCATCTCCGGAAAAGGAAATTTTGAGCGATCAATTAAAACTTATGACCAAAAGGTTGTGGTACATTATCACCTGGCCGTCTGCCGTGCTATGCACCTTGTTTGCCATTTGGCTGTTGTTGATTATGCCCGCTTGGCTACAGCAGCCCTGGATGCACATAAAACTGGCTTTTGTGTTGTTGTTGTTTTTCTACCATTTTAGATGCCATCAGATCTTTAGGCAACTGCAAAGGGACGAGGTACGGTATACCTCAAAATTTATGCGGATTTGGAACGAGGTGGCCACTTTGATTCTTTTTGCGGTTACTTTTTTGGTTATTCTAAAGGGTACCTTTAATTGGATTTTTGGGGTCGTTGGCCTTCTTGTACTGGGAGTCTTGCTCATGCTGGGCATCAAGGCGTATAAACGGTACCGGGAAAAGCATCCGGAGGCGTGATGAAATTCCGACTAACATTGGAATTAACAAAAGTGCGTATTTCTGCAAATTAATGATCCAAACTCAATGATTTTTATCTGATATTATGAACTCGAGAAGAGTTCTTAAAGTAAAACTACCGTCCTCAAATATTGATCGGAAAATTAGGAACAAAGATATCCGGGTATTGATTTTTGAGAATGCGCAACTCAAAAATTGGTTTTCTTTTTTTCGTTCCCTACCTTCCTCGCTCATCAATTCTATAAACCCTACAGATTAGGGCTTTGGTGTTATACGAACATTCCTGAACCAACCATCTTTACTATCTATCCACAATCCCAGCTTTCCTTCGTTACCAGTACTAATCTTTTCTATCGCCAAAGTCGGTTCTTCCGATCCATTCAAATAGACTTTTATATTTGGAGTATCGATCGTGATTTTGATATGGAACCAATCATTTGGGTCTGGTACCGGGTTGACTACATTTTCATATTTTCCCGGAAAACGGTTTCTCAATACGTGCCATACATTTTCAGGAGCGTTGATATACTGAACGGAATTATACTTTTTCTCGGAGTTCTTGAAATTGAAAGGACGGAAATACACGGCATCGTAACGTTCATTATCCGATCCGTGGAATGCCAGGCCTAAAAAGCTCTGGCCTCGTACGTCCTTTCCCTTGATTTCCAACTCTACCGTACCATTTTCAAAATTGATGTCGTTTAGCCATAATAAGGCGCTCCCCTCGCCCTTTTTGACCAAATGAATGCTTCCTTTTTCGAAAGTGGCGGTGCTGTTATGGGTTGTCCAATATCTTGGGTCGGCCTTGATATTTTCTTCTTGGGCGTTAAGATTATTGAAGTGGACAAATCCTAAAACGATAGTAAATAAAACGAACGCTTTCATTGTTGTTTTTGATTTCATTTTTTTGTTCAATGATACATGCATGACAGGTCTACAGCAAGTCATTTTTGGGTCAAAATCCGGTTAAAGTACTTCAAAGTGCTATTATATTTAATTTTGGGCAATGGTAAAATCAGAACGGGAGTTTATTGATCTGTGTAAAAGACGAATAGAAGAAAAGTTCTCATTCGGAAACGGGCGCGGGTATACGCAACGTGACCTGCAAGTTTTGTCGGCCCATATAGAAGAGAAAACAGGGGTAAGCATAAGCCTATCCACACTGAAAAGACTCTGGAAGAACAAGTATAAACAAAGTCCCCAATTGGCAACGCTCAATGCCCTTGCCCAAGTCCTTGATTATAAGGGCTGGCAAAGTTTTAAGCAGGCCAATCTAAAAGAGGTAGATTCGCGGAACCCCTCTTTTAAGTGGGTGTTGACCGTTTTTGTTGTTGTAATTATTTCTGTTGTGATTTTTGTTTTTTCGCCCAAACCCCGAGAAGCAACCAAAAAAAAGGAAGATAACCTACTGAGAATAACCGGGCCTGTTCATTTTGAAGCTTCAAAGACGATAACCAAGGGTGTTCCCAATTCTGTAGTTTTCAGTTATGATGTGACCAATGTGATTGCCGATTCATTTTATATTCAGCAATCTTGGGATCCAAATAACAAGGTGGCCATCGAACCTGAAGGTAGGGTACATACCAGTATCTATTACGAGTCAGGTTACCATAGGGCCAGATTAATGGCAGATGATTCTATAATAGCGCAAAGTCCCATTCATATTCTCAGTAATGGTTGGGAGCCGCATCTGTATTATGAGGATGCAGATTTACCGATAAATCTCAAAGAAGAATCTTTTCTTGGTAATGGTCGATTACATTTGGATGAAACACTTTTGGAAAAACACAGTATTGATTATTCCAAAGGGTTTTATACCAGAATATCCAATACTCGGGTTTTTGATTTACACTCGGATAGTTTTAGTCTTTTTACACGGTTGAAAGTGGATGGGGTGCTCAATAC
>JBCBSN010000187.1:0-9247 GCA_039819225.1 Bacteroidota bacterium
AACATACAAAATCGATATATAAAACGTCTCTTTTTCCGTCGTGCTTCAAGAATACAATACAAACGTAGCTTGGGCTATGCTTGGATTTTCTTTTTCGCTCGACAAAAAAATATTCCATTTTCTTTGACCGGTTTTGTATATCGAATTGGTATTACATTTTGAAGTGGTATAATTTTTAGTCAGTCTATTTCAGGAAAGCGTGTTCTTTGGGATTATAACTTGGCTGAAGCTACGAGCTATGGATTTTATGCCATGAACTCGTCTTGCCAGAATTCCTTTGAACAAATCCTTGACTAAAACCTAAGTGTCACACTTTTCCCGGCATCCATTCCTTGGGGAAGAACAATACGTATTTCCGTGTGCTTTTCGTCCTTGTTCCATTGTGCGCGGTAGTTGTCCCCGATCTTATCCAAGGGAGTGTTTACAAAAAGATGCATCTTTCCCAATTCCCGGTTGGGATCGGCCACGGAAACTGCCTCTAGCCTATCGCCCTGAAGTTCTATCATTACCATCCCGGGAGTATCCGAGGTCAACGTCAGGTTGTCGGTGAGATCTATTTTTCCCGCCTTATAGAAAACGGTCTGGTAGATACCCAATTTTGTGTTTCCCACAGCTTGTATGTACGGGGTATTTGCCAATATGCTAATTGTGTTGTTGTCGTTTCTTTGCCCTAGTCTTTCCAAGCTAGTAGCCGGGACGACCATATATTCGTAGGTGCCGTTTTTGGGCTGTACTCCATGATCTAGCCAAAGGGCAAATACATCCAAGGCTATTTTTTCCTTGGATGAATGGGCTTGTTTGTTAATACGCCACCAGGAACCAGTCTCTTTTTTATTTTTGAGATATACCGTGGTGGGAGAAGGAAAGAGATATCCCACGCCATCATGAAATACCCAATCTACATCTTTAAAAGATGTTTGGCCTTTCTCTGCCTTCAAAACCGAGTTTTCGCTTTTTACCGTTACCGGACCTCTTAACAAGGCCTGGTTTATAGTGGTGAAAACGGGCATCTCCCAATCCGTAGCGATCCCTACACCCAGGCAAACATAGGCCTTATCAAAAAAGAACCATGATTTTCGGGCGGCCAGGGTATCTGCCTGTCGCTTAAAATCAAAGGCTACCGCGGCGTATTTATCATCCGTGACCGCCCCTACAAAATCAGTGACCCCAAGTACCCTAACACTTTCGGGAGAAGGCATCTCCGGTTTTTGCACACTAGTGGTCCCCGGTATTTTTTGATAATCGTATACGGGCCAAATATCATAGTATTCATCTCCTGATACAGAAATATGGTTGGCCCCGTCTCCCCTGTGATGGTTCAACAAGCCCTCACTATTGTACGGATACTCCATATTATGGGTACGAGTAGAATGCATACGGACCGAGGTAAAAAAATCAGGACGTTGAAAACTGAAGTGTTCCGTATGCCGATAAAAGGTGGCATGGGAGGAGGTAGGTCTACCAGCGGTATTGCGGATTGCCACAATTTCGTGTAATTCTTCACTGCGATAATCCGATAAGGCCAGCAGTTGCTCCGGCATTTTGGAGCTGTAAGGCCTTAAAGTTCCCGGGCGGCTTATGCTCCTGTTCTTTGCCCCTGGATCGGGAAATTTTCCGTAAATCGCCGTTTTACAGATTCCGTCCAAAAAGTAATCGATAAGGATCTCTATTTTTTCATTGGAAAAAAAGTAAGGGGTGGCTGCGGTATATATCGCCCATTCAATAAAGGCATTGGCATAGCCCAAACCGTAGGACAAGGTATTGTTAACCCCATCATTGCGATGATGAAAACTGTTATCGTACTGGATTCCGCGACCCCCCTCCGTTCTGTTTTCAAAGCCTCCCTCACCATCTCGGTAACCATACCCATAACGCATGCCGATCCACTCTACTTTTTTTATTTCACCTTCAATGACAGATATTATTTTGCCAAAGTGCACCTTGTTCCCTAAAAACAGCATGTTCTTTGCCTCTATTCCCGCAATTTTGATGCGATCCCCACCGGGCCGTGCACCCTGGGCATTTATATGGGCCCTACCAATAATAGGCTGTGTTCCATTTACCAAATTTTGGGGTAGTTCCTCCCCTATAAGGAGCATAAGTGCCACCATTGTATTGGGAATACCGATTTGGTTATACCACCAATTGTCACAGATATAATCGTTAGCTATCCAATGTTGCAGGGCCCGTTCAATAGCACGTTTTACCTTCTTGCTTTTGTGGAATTTGGAAGACCGTGTCTTGTAAGCCCGTGCCAGATCTAACATATTATCGGCATGAACGCGATGTTGGAAACCTTCACGCGAAACGTCTTTATAGTCGATATCCGGCCAAGTGCCATCTTCGGATAAGGTAGTTATGATTTCTTCGATATGGGCATCCGCAACAGAGGTTTTCATGATTTCAGTCACCACCCGCTTTTTTATGATATCCATATCGGATTCTTTAGCAGCTAACAAATGGGTAAAACAAACGGAAAGGAAGATAAGGAAGAGGGTTCTTTTTGGTTTTTCAAAAAAAAGGAACAAAAAAGAAAGCGGTACGTGGAACTTATGTGCAAAACCGTGTCCATTCCATACTACCATATCGGAATATATAGGAACATTTTCCATATTGCCCTAAGATAGTATGGTTGTCCTTAAATAGCAAAATAGGGAAAGATATGAAGCAAAAGGAGATGGTGTTCCTTACTATTAAAAAGTAGAGGGGAATGGCCCCATATAGTTTAAACCACGTCTTTATTCGTATTTGATACCTGCCCATTGGGCGGCCAGGCACGTTTGGAATTTGAGATTTCCCCTAACTTAGTATCCAAAATCGGCCTTAAGGGCATCTATCTTTTCCAAGGCCATTTCCTTGGTAAGAAAGTCGATCTCCTCCATTCCAAAAGCTTTTTCAAAGGTTCGGAGGGCTTTCTTGGGCTCGCCCATTTGCTCGTAGTATTCCCCTTCAAAGTAAAAGCCCAACATGGTTTGCGGGAATTCCTTTTTACAGAGGTCGGAGAGCGATTTTAGGGATTCCAGATCCTCCTTTTTACGGGTCCCGGCATATATGGCCATGATGTCATTGAGTTCCATGGACTTCCTAAACCCGAAAAGATCTTCGATCATGGCGTATTTGTTCTCCAAATATTGATACACGGGTTCTTCGGATGTTAGTATTTCCTGCTTGTATTCCCGCGGACTTATGGGCTTAAAAATGGTGAAGGTGCGATCCCAGGCCTTTCCCAGGCCGTACGTGGCCACGGAAACCTCATTGGCCTCGGGATATTCGTCATAGTAATAATGAAAGGAATCCTTGTCCAATCCCGCCAGGGACTTGTTCAATTGTACCAGGTTCTGGTCCGGATTTCCTTCCGTTATGAGGTGGTAAAAGATTTTTTGGTCGATATTCTGGATGCGCTGTGGAACCCTATTTTCCATTTCAGGGGCCAGTTGGGGCGAAATGCTGATGTAGGCATTGAACATTGATCGTTCCTTAAACAACCAATAGTTGGGGAAATTACCGGTAATATCGTATCCTATGATCATTTTAAAGGGTGCGGTCTTGTAGTTGAGATCCAAATAGGGAATAAGCTCCATTCCCAAAAACTCAAAGAACTTTTTCCCTTTTTCCGTAGGCAGGCCGTTGTCCTCCTCAAAAGCGCAGTCCTCCCATCGCAAATCGTTTTCGCTCTGATGTATCCCTACTATAATTGCCTCCGGCATCCCTTGAAAAGTACTATAAAACTTGGCCGTGGCCACTACCTGATCAAAAAGATAATCGCCGTCCAGCACTACGATCAAGGGGTACTTGTTTTCTTCGGAATACGATTCGGGAAAATAATAGGATACGTCCCTACGTTCTTGGAGTTTAAAGGATTGAAAGATTTCGCGGGTTACTTGGGCACTTGAGGTAAGGCCTATAAATAAGACCAGCATAAGGATGGAACGTGGCATAGGATTTTTTTTGAGGGTAGGTTTTGCCTATCTGTTTCTGTTCCATAACGGTAATATCAGAAAAGATATTGCCCCAAAAAAAACCACCATAAGGGTTTGTGAAATCCACATGATCCACCCAAAGGCATCCCCGGAAACCGAACTGATCCCATAAACGGCCAGTGCCTTACTTACCGCCAAAGGGTACAATCCCACACCGCCATTGGTGGCGGCCATGGCAAAAGCACCGGCCACAAAGGCTACCAAAAGCTCGCTTAGCCCTAGTTCAATGGTTTCCGGCACGGTAAATTTAATGACCCATAACATGCCAATATAACAGGCCCATATGAAAAAGGTATGCAAGACAAAGGGCCATACCTTTTTCATTTTAAAGATGCTGAATACCCCGTCTAAAAGCCCTTTTACAAAGGTCTTTATCCTTAGGGCGAGGGAATGGGAAGATTTCTTTATAAAAATAGCGAAGAATACGGATGCCAAGAGGCCTCCCCCTAGTAACAAGAATAGGTTCCATACGTTAAATCCGCGATCCTCCAAGAATCCTAAGATTACATTGGTCTGCAATGCCAGGGCCGCCATAACCACCAATAAGAGCATCAAAACATCGATGACACGTTCCGTTACAATGGTGCCAAACCCTTTTTCAAAAGGAACTCCCTCATAGGTGGCAAGCCCCGTTGCCCTTAGAATTTCACCCGAACGCGGAATGCCCAAATTGGCGAAATAGGCGATAAGTATCAGAAATACATTGTTCACGATACTCGGGCGGTAACCCATAGGCTCCAAAAGGTAGTTCCAGCGTATGGCCCTGGAAATATGGCTGAGAATACCCAGAAAAATGGAAAAACCTACCCATAAGAGGTCAGCTTCCCTGATGTAGTAAAAAATCTGTTCGCGGTCCCCAGTGGAAGTGGACCTGTACCAGTACCAAACCAAAAAAAGGCCAAAAAATATAGGGAGCAGCGTTTTTAATACCTTTTTTGACCTAGAACTCATTTAAATTATTTCTATCGGCTAAGCAATTTGCCTTACCGCTTATACCCATGGCGGATCGAAGGCATCCAACTAAGTTCCCTTTCCCGAAATCAGTTCAGTAGATTGTTGGTTTCGTTGGGGAAAATAAGTGCAGGATTAAAGGTCTTTGCCTTTTCAATATCCATCCAGGCGTAGGTAATTAAGATAAGGATATCCCCAACGGCAACCTTCCGGGCTGCGGCCCCGTTTAAAGTAAGCTCTCCGCTGCCTCTTGGGCCGGGAATGGCATAGGTCTCCAACCGTTCGCCATTGTTGTTGTTTACGATCTGCACTTTTTCGCCGCGGATAATATTGGCGGCGTCCATTAAATCTTCATCTATCGTTATGCTTCCAATATAATTAAGATCTGCTCCTGTTACGGTAACCCTGTGAATCTTGGATTTTACCACTTGTATCTGCATGGCGCAAATTTAGTTAATTCAAGGCTATGTTGTCAATTAGGCGTACACCATCCGCATAAACGGCAACAAATGCCCTATATTTTGTTTTTCGTCTTTTTCTTTGAACGGGGGCAAGTGTGGTCGTATCCGTTATCTCTATATATTCCAGTTTAAAATCAGGATGTTTTCCAAACTGCATACGAACCCATTCCTTAACATATTTAGCACTTTTCGTGCCAAATATCTTTTTGGCAGTCTTGAGGGTTTTATAGATAAGGCCTGCCTTTTTTCGCGTGTCGGGGGACAATCTTTCATTACGAGAACTCATGGCCAAACCATTGTGTTCACGTACAATAGGGCAGCCAATGATATCTACGGGAATTTCCTCCATGCGCACCAACTGGCGTATAATCTGTAATTGTTGAAAATCCTTCTCGCCAAAATAGGCCCTATCCGGGGCAATCAATCGTAGAAGGGCCTCCACAACAGTACCCACTCCATTAAAATGCCCTTCCCTAAAGTTACCTTCCATTACCTTGTCCAAACCCCCGAAGTCATAGTTCCTAGAGCTTACGGCTTCCGGATAGATATCGGTAATGGACGGTGCAAAAACCATAATATTCCTAGAAATGGTCTTTAGTAGGTCTACGTCCGCGGACAAGGTTTTCGGGTATTTTTTAAGATCATTGCTATTATTGAATTGGGTCGGATTTACAAAAATGCTTACAATGACAAGATCGTTTTCCAAGATTGCCTTCTTGACCAGGGATAGGTGTCCTGCGTGAAGGGCACCCATGGTCGGGACCAAGGCCAAGGAACCTAGATTTTTCAATGTTCCCAGATGAGATACCAACCCTTTTTTTGTTTTTAATAACAGCATTCTTTTGGTTTGTCCAAAGGCCAGCAAACTTACTACAATTACTGCTAATCAGCATAATTTTTGTAATTTTGCACCCACGCTTGTCCCATTAACAAAATACGATCTGTATGAATGGTAAAAAGATATTGTTTGTATCTTCAGAATTAGTCCCCTACCTGCCCGAAAACGAAGTTTCCTTAATGTCCTATGAAGCACCACGTATGGTCAACAGCAAGGGCGGGCAAATCCGGATCTTTATGCCAAGATATGGGAATATCAACGAACGTAGGCATCAGTTGCATGAGGTAATTCGCCTGTCCGGGATGAACCTGGTCATCAATGATATGGACATGCCGCTTATTATCAAGGTGGCTTCCATTCCCAGGGAACGCATACAGGTCTACTTTATAGATAATGATGAATACTTTAAACGGAAATCCACCTTTACGGACGAAGATGGCAACCTTTTTCCGGACAATGACCAAAGGGCCATCTTTTTCGCTAAGGGAGTCGTAGAGACCGTGAAGAAACTCAACTGGTCCCCGGACATCATCCATGTGCACGGCTGGATGGCTTCCCTGCTCCCCCTTTATCTTAGGGAGTACTATGCGGACGAGCCTTTGTTTGCAGATAGCAAAATCGTGACCTCGGTCTATGGGATGAGTTTTGAAGGCGAGCTCGATAATGGCATCGGTCAAAAAATATCCTTTGACGGGGTCCCCGAAAATCATATCGGGATCCTGGAAAACCCCAACTATAATAATTTGTTAAAAGTGGCCGTGGATTATTCGGATGCCGTTATTTTAGCCGCGGAGGATATTCCGGATGAATTACACCAGCATATTTCCAACCTTCAAAAACCGGTGCTGCCTTACGTATCCCTACAAGAATTTGAGGAAGCCTATGCCAATTTTTATAGCAACGAAGTTCTAAAGTAATCCTAAATGGTTTTTTTGAAAAAGCTTAAACTTTCTGCTTTCGCAGGAATTTTACTTGTTCTTTTTTTTGTCTCTTGTGAAGAGGAGATTACAACAGTGGGCGCAGGTGTGGTCGGGGGTCAGCCTTTTGCCACGGATATGGCCGAATTTGAAGTATTTGCCTTCAACAAAAAAATAGAGGCGGTACGTACCAATAGACTGCCTTCATATCAGGTAGGCTTTTTTAATGACCTGGTCTACGGAAGAACCGAGGGCAGAATTACCTCGCAGTTGCAGCTTTCGGCGGCAGACCCCTCTTTTGGAGGACTTTCCCAGGCTACGGAGGATAACAGTTCCGAGAGTGACGAGCCCACTCATATTAATGAGCAGGAAACAGTAAAAGAGGTCGTCTTGTATATCCCTTATCTAAAACAGAGCGAGTTAATACGGGACCAAGACCGGGACGGAGTTGACGATTCCTTTGATCTGGAACCCGAAAATCCGGACAATGATTCGGACGGGGACGGGATAGGGAACAACCAGGAAAGGATCAGTGGTACAGATCCACTTAATGTAGATACGGATGGGGACGGGATCAACGATGATGTGGACGACGATACCACAAGGAATCAATTCCCCCAAACCTTTGCACTGGACAGTATTTATGTGAATGGTGAACTCTATGATAACGAAACCCCGGTTTCTTTTAATATTAAAGTAGAAAGATCTGATTTTTTTCTTCGAGATTTAGACCCGAACACCAATTTCCAGGAAGCACAGGAGTACTATTCGACCCAGCGGTTCTCCCCAGATTTTGTATCTACCGTACTGGCGGACACTTTGGTTACCGTAAGCAACGAAAGCTACTTGATCCCAAGGGAAGATGACCCGGATACCGAGGAAGATGAATCTGAGCTTTTTGACCGCCTGGATCCGGGAATACGGATTAAATTGGATCCAGATTTCTTTCAGACGAACCTTTTGGATATGGAAGGAAGTTTTGAGTTGCGCAATCAGAACAACTTTAATGAGTTTCTCAGGGGACTCCATATCTCCGTTGGCCCTGAAAATGACGATGTGATGCTCCTTTTGGACCTTACCGCCGCGGAGGTAAGCCTGGACGTAGTATACGAATATCTTGCCATAGATACCAATGGTACAACGGACGATACTTCGGACGACACACAAGTGACCAGGGAAAGCACCTACTCTTTTAACCTTATAGCCCGTAACCAAGCGGGTACTTTGGTGGGCAATACCGTAAACACGTATATAAACGAAGCTTTTCCACCGGAAATAACGGGTGCCCTTGACAAAGATGAAAACGCTTCCCGTATTTATCTAAGGGGAGGAGCCGGGGCCTTTGCAGAAATAGAATTGTTCGAAGAGGACAATAAGGAGGAAGTCATTAACCAGATAAAGGCCAATAACTGGATCATTAATGAGGCCCGTTTGGTTTTTTATGTAGATCGAAATACCCTGGATGCCTCTGGAAGATCCGCTGCGGAACCACCAAGGCTTTACCTTTACAATACGGAAACCAATAATCCACTGTATTTTTCAGGAATAGGAAGGATTCTGGACGGGCGGACCGGTAACGTTTCAATTCCAGCGTTAAACCAGGAATATGATGGGAGGCTAGTAGAGAATTCGGATGGCAAGGGAACCCAATATAACATAAGGATTACGGATTATATCAATGATTTGATCGTTAGGGATAGCGCCAATGCCACCTTGGGCCTTACCATTACACCCAACCCTGCCCTGAACGCAGTTAGAAATGCCATGTTGACCATTAACGGGGAAAGGGACCTCCCGCTAGCACCTACTTTGAGCCCCTTGGGGACCATTCTTTTTGGTAGTAATTTGGATGAGGGTGATGTGGATGCCGATAAAAAAGTAAAATTGGAGATTTTTTATACGGAGATCGATTAAAAGGCGTTATTAGAAAAGAATCCATTGTTTTTCTTTCTTGTCAATGAGAAGGAAAAGCGGTCTGCAAAGCATTTTAGAGCATTTATCAGGAATTGAGCTCGTTTGGTGTTTTGTCGACTTAAAAATTTCCATTAGGTCCAGAGCTTCTACAAACCTATTTTGGCAAAGCATGAGGGATACTTATAT
>JBCBSN010000188.1:0-9190 GCA_039819225.1 Bacteroidota bacterium
ACCAAACTTTTGCCCAAGGAAGAGGAGGGTACGTTGACGTCCAAGGAAAAAAAGCGGCTAAAAGTGGCCAGCACAAATTCTACCTCTTTTGGAAAGATTGCGGGAAGTATCGATTCCAAATTGGGGGCTCTGGCGGATTGTGAGAACCTTATTCCGCTATATCAAAAAAGTTTTGAGGAGAAAAAAGGAGATGTTACTTGGGTAAAACGGGCCGTTGGTCGTATGTACAGTAAAGAGTGCACTGAGGATCCACTGTTTGTTAAATTGGTTGAGGCGCAAAATTCATTGGATCCCTCTGCTGACACCTATTTTTATTTAGCACTTTTGAAAAAGAAGTCTGGGGATACCAAAGGAGCACTGGGCGATTTCAACAAGGCCTTGGAACTGGAATCGGATTCCTATAAAAAATCGAATATTGCATATAAAATTGCAACAAGCTATAGAAGGACTAGCAAATCTACAGCCAGAAGCTATGCCCAAAAGGCTATAAATGCCAACCCCGCCAATGGTAAGGCTTATTTGCTGATCGCCAATTTGTATGCCACCAGTGCCAATGACTGTGGGGACAAGCCATTTGACAAGCGAGCCATTTATTGGAGGGCCGCGGAGATGGCCCGTAAGGCCGGCAGGGTGGATCCCTCTTTAAGCGGTAGGGCCGGTAAGTCCGCGGCCAGTTATTCGGCAAAGGCTCCCTCCAAAACGGATATCTTTCAAGCCGGTATGGCCGGGAAAAAAGTGTCCTTTAACTGCTGGGTAGGGGGCAGTGTAACGGTTCCCAATTTGTAAAAGGCCAATGTCTTCAAAGCATATGATCAGGAATATTGCCATGACCCAAGTCATGGCACTATTTTTTTTGAGCTGTGAGGATACCTATACAAGAGTGGGCGAGGAAGCCCTAAAAGAAATATTCCCACAAGGGGTGGCCTATAATTTTACGTTGACCTATACCGAGACGCAGGACGAGTTAAATAGCGAGTCCGTTGAGAATACCAAGGTAATCGCCGTGCTCACCAGTCCCTTTATGGAGGATTTTGAAAACCTGGGGTTCCCATACCGCATCTTTCCCAAAGGACTGCAGGTAGACTTTTTTGACAAGCAGGGCCAAAAAAGTGTGGTAACTGCGGATTACGGCATTCTGTACAGGCTTACCAATTTAATAGATTTGCAGGGCAATGTGGTCATTGAGACCCATGACGGCAAAAAATTAGAAGCACCGCAGCTGTATTTTGACCAAGAAAATCAATGGGTTTTTACCCAGGAACAATTCACCTATACCAATCCGGAAGATGGCACCGTAATGGACGGGGAAGGTATGGATTTCAAGAGGGACCTCAGTTTTTTTAATGCCCATAGGACCTATGGCCTAATGATGATAAAAGAAGAACCACAATGATAAAAATATTAAGGTATACGGAGTATCTCTATCTGGCCGTTTTCTTTTTTTCGCTATACAGAATCTACACGGACTGGAACGCCGATCGGCAAAATGCTTATTTGTTTGTCTTTTTTGCCATAGTTTCCATAGGGATGTTTTTGTTTCGGCGCAACTACAGAAAAAAGTTTGAGCAACGCCAACGGGATAACAGGCCCTAATTAACATATTGATCTTGGATACCGCTATTGTAATTATTATTCTATCCCTGGGGTTCTCAGCCTTTTTCTCCGGTATGGAAATTGCCTTTGTTTCGGCCAATAAGATCCATATAGAGATAGAGAAAAAGCAGGAAGGGTTATTGGCCAAAATTCTGGCCCGCCTTACCCAAAGGCCTTCCAAGTTCATCGCCACAATGCTCATCGGCAATAACATCGCCCTGGTGGTGTACGGTCTTTTTATGGGCGAACTGCTCATGCATTGGTTTACAACTCTACTTCCTTTGCCCTATGAATTTGTAAATACCTTTCTAACGGATTTTAGCCTTCTGGCACAGACCATAATCTCTACCTTGGTTATTTTGATTACCGCCGAGTTTCTCCCCAAAGTGCTTTTTCAGATTTATGCCAACACCCTTTTAAAGGTTTTGGCGCTCCCGGCCTATCTCTTCTATCTGCTGTTTTCTATGTTTTCCGAGTTTGTAATGAAAGTATCCGACTTTATCTTGAAGACATTTTTTAAAACCGATGGAGACCAAGTGCAATTGGCCTTTAGCAAGATAGAATTGGGAGACTATATTACGGAACAGATGGAAACGGTGGAGGAAGAGGACGATATCGATTCCGAAATTCAGATTTTTCAGAATGCCCTGGAGTTTTCCGAAGTAAAGGCCAGGGAAGTAATGGTACCGCGAACGGAGATTACCGCTGTAGAACTACATGAGAGCCCCAAGAATCTAACTAAGCTTTTTACCGAGACGGGCTACTCCAAGATATTGGTCTATAAGGACACCATTGATAATATCATAGGGTATGTACATTCCTATGAACTGTTTAAAAAACCCAAGACCATAAAAAGTATCCTTCTCCCTGTTGAATTTGTTCCGGAGACTATGCTTATCCACGGGATTCTTAACGTGCTTACCAAAAAACGGAAAAGCATGGCCGTGGTACTGGACGAGTATGGAGGAACTTCCGGGATACTTACGGTGGAGGATATCATAGAGGAACTTTTTGGGGAAATTGAAGACGAGCATGATTCTACCGACCTTCATGAGGAACAGTTGAATGAAACCAATTACACCTTTTCGGCCAGGTTGGACGTGGATTACATCAACGAAAACTACAAATTGGAACTCCCGGAGAATGATGAATACGAAACCTTGGGCGGGCTTATCATGAACGAGACCGGGGAGATCCCCGAAAAAGGGAGCCAAATTAAAATTGCACCTTTCCTGTTTACCGTCTTGGAAGTTTCCAATACCAAGATCGACCTGGTTTCCTTGGAAGTTCTGGACAAAGACTAAGGACAATCAAATAGCAGGATTTTAGCATCTTACATCCAAATCCGCCTGCTCTAAACCCTTCTTTAAATTTGAACAGATAAAAAGAAAACACTAATTTCGCGCACTGAACTCGTTTTTATTTTTTGTTTGAGACCGAAAATTTCGGCTTTTGCGACCTAATGAAGACCCGCCTTGACCGGACCGGGCAGGCTTTTTTGAGTAGCATCCGCCCTAGGCGGACGGTACTCAAAAAAGGCAAAATTTAGGATGCAAAATGTGATATTTCGAGGTAAAAGAGAAAGTTAAGACGAGTTCATTCATTAAAACTTTCCGCAGCATGTCAATTTTGGAGAATATAAGAAAACGGACAACCGTTTTAATTTTGATTATTGGACTCGCTCTTTTCGCGTTCGTTATTTCCGGTGTATTTACCAGCGGGGAACTGGGCGGAAACAAAGTAGGTTCCGCCATAGGAGAGATCAATGGCGATGAGATTACCAGGGACAAGTTTAACCAACAATTGGAAACCGCCACTAGAAATGCGCCACCGGCATCCTCTACCCTACAAAACGTGAACAGGATCTGGGACCGTATGGTGCGCAATACCATTTTGGAACAGCAATTTGAAAACTTGGGGGTAGGGATCGAGCAGGATCAGATCGTGGATTTTATTAAGACCACCGGTTATGCCCAAAATCCCGAATTTCAGAATGAGGACGGGGTGTTTGATCCCAATAGCTTTAGACAGACCGTGCTGGACTGGAAAGAAACCAACCCTTTGCAATATGATGCCTGGTTGCAAACAGAACAGGCCATTATACAAATGGCCAAGGAACAGACCTATTTTAATCTGATCAAGGCCGGGGTAGGTGCAACGCTTAGAGAAGGGGAGCTGGACTACAAGCTGGCCAACGATAAGATAGATATCAAATATGTGCGGGTACCCTATACCTCCATTCCAGACAGCACCATCTCCGTAGGAAAATCGGAAATTGCGGAATACATCAAAGCGCATAAAGAAGAGTTTAAGCAAGAGAGCACCCGGGATATCCAGTTTGTGCAATTTGAGGAGAATCCTTCCGAGGCCGACAAAAATGCCGTTAAGGAGGGTCTTGTCAAACTGCTAAACGATACAGAAGAATACTCCCAGGAGCAGGATACCACCTACACTATTCCAGGGTTTAGGAATACAGGGGATGCGGCGGCTTTTTTGGACAGCCATTCGGATATCAAGTTCGATACGATCTATAAGGCCAAAAAAGACCTTCCTGCAAAATTTGCCGATAGCATTATGACCCTTGGGAAAGAGGAACTTTTTGGCCCCTATGAAGATGGGGACTACTATAAGATAACCAAAATGGTGGATCGGCAGCCCAACGGATCCGTAAAGGCCAGCCATATCCTGATTACGTACAAGGGAGCTCAAAGGGCCAAGCCGGAAATAGAGCGTACCAAGGAAGAAGCGGAAGCGGAGGCCAAGCGATTGCTGAAAGAGGCCAAAAAGGGCGATACGCCTTTTGTGCAGTTGGCACGTGAGAATTCGGATGGACCTTCTGCCGCCAACGGTGGGGATCTGGGTTATTTTCAAGATGGGACCATGGTGCCCAAATTCAATGATTTTGCTTTCGGCAATCCCATAGACGCGGTTGGGTTGGTAGAGACCGATTTTGGTTTCCACGTTATCAAGGTAGACGATAAACAGGATATTGTTCAAGTGGCCACCTTGGCACATGCCATTGAACCTTCCGAGGAAACCATCAATACCCTGTTCACGGATGCTACTAAATTTGAAATGGAATCCATTGCCGCCGAAAAGACCTTTACGGATTTGGCAAAGGAGAGCGAGTATACGGTGCGACCCGTGAACAAGGTAAAGGCCATGGATGAAAATCTTCCGGGATTGGGAGCCCAGCGCAGTATTGTGCAATGGGCCTTTAACGAGGATAGCGATGTGGGCGACATTAAACGCTTCAATATCAATAACGGTTATGCCATTGTACAATTGACAGGATCTTATAAAGAGGGCCTCATGTCCGTAGAGGATGCTTCTGCCACCGTATTGCCAAAAATTAGGAAAGAACGAAAGGCAGCACAGATCATTGGGGCTAATAAGGGCAAGTCCTTGGAGGATTTGGCCAAGGATAATAACGTTTCGATCTCCAATGCCACGGCTTTGACCGTAAAATCCCCAACAATTCCGGGATCGGGATCGGAACCGGCGGTGATCGGCACGGCCTATACGATGAAGGCAGATGAGACTTCGGAATTGATCCAAGGAGAAAGCGGGGTCTTTAAGGTCATGGTGACCAAAAAGACCGAAGCCCCCAAATTGGACAATTACAGTACCTATGCCAATAATCTAAAAACTTCTACCGTAAACAAGGTGAATTCCACAGTTTTTAACGCCCTCAAGGAAAAATCGGACATAGAGGATAATAGGGCTGACTTCTATTAACAAAGAGATTTGTTAGGGCCCGTGCTTTTTGGCCTTGTTTGGAATTTGGTGCTTGGAATTTGAGATTTAAAAATCATTGCCGAGTCAGGCGCGAAAATGTACAAACCCTTTATTCATCCCTTCACCATATCGGCATAGGGAATTACCGTGGTATATCCTTTTGATATAAAATAGTCGGGAGCCTGATCTCCAGTGGCCAATATAAAATCCCCGCCCCAGGCCCCAAGACTTTTTAAGGCCCCGGGAAAGTCAAGAAACTGCTTGTCTTGGATGGGCGAAACCCCCAGGAGTTGCGACATAATTTGCTCGTGTTCTCTTATGCATTCTTCAAAATCCGACAGACCTTTTGATTGTAGAACACGTTCCGTGATTTTGGAAATCTCGGAAATCCGCCTTTCCCGATCAAAATTTCGCTTGCGATATTGGGCAATACCTTCCCTGCTGTCCTGTTTTTTATTGAGATGTACAAAATGAAGTTGATCTTTATACGGAAAGTCCAAACCTACTTGCCTGGTCCAAGGTCTTTTATTTCTTAATCGGTATAGGATAGGGGTATTATATTGTGCACAGGCGATGTCATATCCGCTGCCCTGAAAAACCTTCCATAGAAGTTCAAAGGCATCTACTTGGGCCCATTGGGCAATATTGTTGATTAAGGTAGAGGAAGAACCCAAGCCCCAATCCCGGGGAAAATCCATTTGGGTCTCCACTTCATAGCCGATACCCCCTAAAAAAGCAGGATTTAAGTCTTTTGCGGCGGAGAGTATTTGTAATAGTGTTTGTTGTACCGGATTATTGAAAACGATTTGTGCCGTACTTTGAAGCATTTCAAATCCCATTTCCCCTTGGAACCAGATTTTTCCCAGATGGTCCAGACTTTTCCAAGATAGTTTTGGGGACGGAATTTCCGTAAGCGAAAGGGATTGTCCATAAGAGGTAGGTACGGCAAGGCTCAAGGCACCGTCCAATACGGCGTATTCCCCGGTAAGCAATAGTTTGCCATTGCTGTAAAACCGCTTAGACATGTCCCTTTCTTAAACCTTGCAAAGCTTCCTTCACCGCACTATGGGTCACCGTATGAATCCTAAAATATTGAACAAGCGCTTTTTTTTCGGCTTCGTTGGCGTTCATTTGGTTTAGGATGTTCAGCAGGTGCATTTTCATATGTCCTTGTTGTATTCCTGTAGTGACCAAAGACCGTAGGGCCGCAAAATTTTGGGCCAGTCCTGCCACGGCCACGATTTGCATCAGTTCCTGCGCCGAGGGGTTTCCCAAGATTTCCAAAGCTAGTTTTACCAAAGGGTGCAGACGGGTAAGCCCCCCTACGGTACCTAGGGCCAGAGGAACATCCATCCAAAATCTAAATGTGTCATCCTTGATTTCGGCATGGGAGAGGCTGGTATAGGTGCCATCCTTGGCCGCATAGGCATGAATCCCGGCCTCTATGGCCCTAAAATCGTTTCCGGTTGCCAATACCACGGCGTCTATCCCGTTCATGATTCCTTTGTTATGTGTCACGGCACGGTAGGGCTCTACCTGGGCGATGCGTACGGCCTGTACCATTTTTTTGGCAAATTGCAATGGAGAAAGAGAAGTTCCGGAATCTAAATTTTCCACCGGGCATTCTGCCATGGCCCTTACCGTGCAGTTGGGAACATAGTTGGACAAGATGCCCATCACCACTTCAACATCCCTTTCTCCTTCTGCCAATACTTCGGAATTAAGGGCCTCTTCCGTTAAGGTTTGGGCAAACTGTTCCAAACAGGAATTGATAAAATTAGCGCCCATGGCATCCAAGGTCTCAAAAGTACAGTGAAGTTGATAATAATGGGCCAGATGGGCAGTCTTGTCCCTCAACGTTATATGGGTAACACCTCCCCCGCGCTGCTGCATACTTCTGGTAATAGGCTTTGCACGTTCTAGGAGTATTGGTTTTACTTCCTTAAAAAATGCAGTTAACCTCGTTGTGTCCCCTTTGTAAATGAAATGGACCTGGCCAATTTTTTCGGTACCCAATACCTTGGCGCTAAAACCTCCCTTGTTTAACCAATACTTGGCGGCCTTGCTGGCCGCCGCTACCACGGAACTTTCCTCAATGGCCATGGGAAGGGCATAGAGCCTATTGTTGATCAAGAAATTAGGTGCGATCCCAAACGGCAGGTAATAATTGGTCAGCGTGTTTTCTATAAACTCGTCATGCAACTTTTGTACATCGGCTTCGGTATTCCAATATTGGGCGATGATTTTTTTGGCGGATTCCGGATTTTTGGTGTAATGCTTGGCGATCCAATCTATTTTCTCCCCTTTGGAAAGTTTGGAGAATCCCTCAACAGGCGTATTCATACAAGTATGGCTTTCTACGGTCAAAGATAGCGATAAAGCGATTAAACCCCGGAAACGAAACGGTAATGTGGAGCCGTTATATTTTCGACTAAAAATTCACTTTTTCGTTAAATAATTAGTAAACTTGAAAGATGTAAACAATCTTTTGTCTTTATGGGGAGACCTTTGGTAGTGCTGCTGGTATGTATTGGATTTTGGACAACCGTATTGGCCCAAAAAACGATTTCGATAGAGGAAATTTACAGCGGTACCTTTAGGACCCAAGGTCTGGATGTCCTCCGATCACTGAACAATGGGGAACAGTACACCGTCCTTAACTTTCATCGATCAGATCAGAGCACCTCCATAGATAGTTATGACTATAGTACCCTGCAAAAAGCGGAGACCATAGTATCTTCCTCCGAACTTCCGGAAATCCGGAATTTTACGTCGTATACATTTAGCAAGGATGAATCCAAGATATTGCTGGCCACCCAGTTGGAACCCATTTTTAGGCGCTCTACCTTGGGGATTTTTTATGTCTATGACCGAGGGACCCAAAATTTGGTAAGGATAGCGAAGGCCAAAATCCAGGAACCTACGATGTCTCCGGACGGGAGCAAGGTGGCCTATGTCCTGGAGAATAATTTGTTCTTGTTCGATATCGCCTCGGGAACTACAAAGCAGATTACCAAGGATGGTACAAAGAATGCCATCATCAACGGGGTGACGGATTGGGTCTATGAGGAGGAATTTGCCTTTGTACGGGCGTTTGATTGGAATTCCGACGGCAGCAAGATCGCCTTTTTGCGCTTTGATGAAACCCATGTGCCGGAATTCTCCATGGATGTGTATGGTACCGACCTTTATCCCAGCCCCCATGTATTCAAATATCCCAAAGCGGGAGAGGAAAACGCCGTGGTTACCTTGCATCTGTTGGATGTAAAATCCGGAAGTGTTGAAAAGGTGGATCTGGGCGAAGCGTATTACATTCCCCGTTTGCAATGGATGAACGATCCGGACCGGCTTAGCGTGCAGACCTTGAACCGCCACCAGAATAATTTGCAGTTAATTCTCGTAAACGCCAGGGACAACCGGGCATCCCTTCTGATGGAGGAAACGGACAAGGCCTATGTGGAGGTTACGGACTACCTCACCTTTTTGGAGAACGATAGTTTTGTATGGACCAGTGAACGGGACGGGTACAACCACCTTTATCTGTACGGGCCCGATGGAAAGCTTAAAAACCAAATTACCTCCGGTGACTGGGAAGTGACCGATTTTTATGGGTATGATGAAAAACAGGATCGGTTGTACTATCAATCTACCGAGAACGGCTCTATTAACCGGGGGGTCTACAGTATTGATAAAAAAGGGAAAAAGAAAAGGAACTTGAGCGTTACAGAGGGAACGAGCAATGCCGATTTCAGTGCTAATTTCAGTTACTTTATCAACACCTATTCTAGTGCAAAGGAACCCTATCGGTATACCTTGCATGAGGCTTCTTCCGGCAAAAAAATCAAGGATATCAAGGATA
>JBCBSN010000189.1:0-9024 GCA_039819225.1 Bacteroidota bacterium
CGCTGCCCCGGAAGGAAACCGCAACGCCGTGGGGGAACATACCCTGGGTATGCTGCTGTCCCTTTTCCATAAATTGAACAAGGCCGATGCGGAGGTACGCCAAGGACTTTGGGACCGGGAGGGCAACCGTGGTGTGGAATTGAAAGGCAAGACCATAGGCATTATAGGATATGGGAATATGGGCAAGGCCTTTGCCCGGAAATTACAAGGTCTTGAGGTAAGCGAGGTCCTCTGTTATGACATCGTTGGCGGAGTGGGCGATGATCATGCCAGACAGGTGGGTATTATGGAGTTTCAACAAAAAAGCGAGGTGGTAAGCCTGCATGTTCCCCAGACGGAACTTACCACAGGCATGATACGTACGCAATTTATTGAGGCCTTTCATCATCCCTTTTGGCTCCTTAATACGGCCCGGGGAAAATGTGTGGTCACGGAGGATCTGGTAGCGGCACTGAAATCCGGCAAAATCCTAGGGGCCGGGCTGGACGTGCTGGAGTATGAAAAGACTTCCTTTGAGGATATGTTTGCGGACCATAGACTTCCGCCTCCCTTTGAATACCTGGTACAGGCCCAAAATGTAATCCTATCCCCCCATGTAGCAGGCTGGACCATGGAAAGCAAAGAAAAATTGGCACAGATCATCGTGGACAGGATAAAGCAACATTTTTGCTAAATTTAGTATGTGAAGCACACTATTCTTATCTTTTCGGCACTTAGTATCGGCTTGCTCTGTCTTTTCCGGTTGAGCAAGTATAGTTATCTTTCCGGTAGTATTGCCATAGAAATCATCCTTGTCGTTGTGGCGGTGGTTTTTTTTACCTTAGGCCTATTCCTAAAGAAAAAGGAAGCGATATGGGAAAATGTCCGGTCTCCCGAAGTGGATAAATATAAGATACAACAATTGGGGTTGAGCAAAAGGGAGTACCAGGTGCTTTTGGAAGTCTCCAAAGGTCTTTCCAACAAGGAAATTGCGGATAAGCTTTTTGTAACGGAAAGTACCATTAAGACCCATGTCTCCAATGTACTCCTAAAATTGGATGCCAAACGACGGATCCAGGCCGTAAGGATAGCAAAGAAGCTACAGATCATTAATACCTAGGGCCGGTAGATATAAAGCCTAAAAGTGGCTTTCGGCCTGTTCCGGATCGGACAGGTTTCGCCCTATTTCCGTATTTGGTACTTTCGTATGAGTGCAAAACAATATGGAGCAACTACTTTAGCGGTACGCTTAAAATACGATACCCATGAAAAAAACGGTTTTACGCTACGGGCTTTATGGAAGCATCGTTATTTGCATTCTCTTTCTTACCAGTTGGTTTGCCTTGGAGGGGGTGGATCTGTCCATCCAGGAAATAGCGGGCTATATCTCCATGATCGTTTCCTTATCCTTTGTCTTTTTTGGTATCAAACATTTTAGAGACAAGGAGAACCACGGTCTGATCACTTTTAAAAAGGCGCTGCTTATCGGGGTTTTGATCAGCCTTATCACCGCATTGGCCTTTGGGGTTTTGGATGTCATTTACGTGAAATACATCAACCCTGATTTTCTGACTGAATATTATACCATTACCCTGGAAGAAATGAAAGCCACCCATACGGCGGAAGAATTCAAAATAAAACAGTTAGAAATGGAGGCCCAAAAGGAATTATTTGCCAGTCCAATTATGAATTTTTTAGTGATGTTCGCTACGGTTTTTATCATTGGTTTCATCATTGCTCTTATTTCCGCTTTGATCCTTCAACGAAAAGAATAAAAATAAGGCTATGCAATACAAAGCAGATTCCCCCGAAACGTACTTGGCCCAGCTTACACCTGAAAGGCAAGAGGCCATGTCCAATCTAAGAAAGACCGTCCTTAAAAGCTTGCCCAAAGGCTTTGAGGAGCAAATGAGTTACGGTATGTTAGGTTATGTGGTACCACATTCCCTATATCCGAACGGATACCATTGCGACCCCAAACTTCCGCTACCGTTCATTAATCTGGGCTCGCAAAAGAATTACGTGGCTCTGTACCATTCCGGTATCTACGCCAAAAAAGAATTGTTGGACTGGTTTGTAGGGGAATACCCCAAGTACTGTAAAACGAAGCTGGATATGGGCAAAAGTTGTATCCGCTTTAAAAAGATGGATGACATTCCCTACGCGCTTATCGCCGAATTGTGCGGGAAAATGACCCCAAAACAATGGATAGCTATCTATGAAAAAGCGATAAAAAGGAAGAAATGATTTCCGCCTTCGCGGAAATGAAAAAAGCAAAATCATGAAAAACCGAGTAACCGGGATAGGCGGCTTCTTTTTTAAATCCCAAGACCCCGACGCAACAAAGGATTGGTACCGGAAACATTTGGGACTAAACACGGACCAATATGGATGTACCTTTTGGTGGAAGGATAAAGAGGGGAACGATTGTTCCACACAATGGAGCCCCTTTAAGGCGGATACCAGTTATTTTGCGCCAAGTGAAAAGTCGTTTATGATGAACTTTAGGGTAGAAAACCTAAAGGAATTATTGGCCCAACTAAAAAAGGAAGGTGTAGAAACGATTGGGAAAATCGAAGAATACGACTACGGAAAATTTGGGTGGATCCTGGATCCAGAGGGCAACAAGATAGAGCTTTGGGAACCCGTGGATAAAGCGTTTCTATGATATCCAAATAATCGTTACATTTAGAGCCGTATTAACCACCAAAAACGATAACGATGTCAGAAGAGAACAAGGATTTGGAAGATAAGGCCGGAGATGCTATGGATAAGGCCAAGAAGGATGCCAATGATTTTATAGACGAAACAAAGGAGAAGGCAAGCGAACTGGGGGACAAGGCCGAGGAAAAACTGGATCAGGCCAAGGAAAAAACCAAGGAATTTGTAGCCGATGCCAAGGAGACCGCAAAGGATCTGGGCGAGAAGGCCGAGGAAAAGTTTGAGCAGGCCAAGGAAGCTACCCAGGAATTTGCCGAGGATACCAAAGAAGCGGCCAGCGAATTCGCCGAAGAGGCGAAGAAAACCGCGAGTGAGTTTACAGAAGGTGCTAAGGAAGCCTTCAGTGGCGGTGGTTCAGGAGAAAACAAAAAGATCCTTGTGGGTGTTTTGGCCATTCTATTGGGATCTTTAGGAGTTCACAAATTCATGCTCGGGTACCAGAAGGAGGGCTTAATATTGCTTATTGCCAGTGTAATTGGTTATGCAACTATGTGTATCGTTATCGGCGGTTTTATCGTCATGGCCACCGGAATCGTAGGCTTGATTGAAGGGATCATATATTTAACCAAATCCGACGAGGAGTTTTACAACACCTACCAAGTAGGCAAAAAACCCTGGTTCTAAAATAACAAAAAGCCAAGTCTTTCCGATTTGGCTTTTATATTTTCTTAAATCCAAGTAATATTGCAATATTACGTTAATGCTATACCGCAAAGCAAATGGGCACTACCAAGACCGAACTCTTCAATCCCTCACAAAACCGATTGGCCGTAGCAGCCAAAGTTATGGGGCATCCGGCAAGGGTAGCCATTTTGCACTACATCAGCAAAAAGGAAGGCTGCATATGCAACGACCTTGTAGATGTCATTGGCCTTTCCCAGCCTACCATATCACAACATCTGAACGAGATAAAGAAAATAGGCCTGATAAAAGGGACTTTCA
The DNA here is from genome assembly GCA_039819225.1 of Bacteroidota bacterium. Taxonomy (GTDB): domain Bacteria; phylum Bacteroidota; class Bacteroidia; order Flavobacteriales; family Flavobacteriaceae; genus Ulvibacterium. The sequence continues at coordinate 3,643 of JBCBSN010000189.1, forward strand.
AGGGAAAAAACCTTTGCTATTGTATAGACCGGGAAAAATGGGAAGAACTAGAGCAACTCTTCCGCTTATTTTTTTACAAAATCAATCAAAACTGTTGTTAGGCCAGAGTTATCCGGAAATATGGAAATCCGAAATATGACAAAAGCGGACTGGCCTACGGTCTCCAAAATATACCACGAGGGCATTGCCACGGGAATCGCAACTTTTGAAACTCTGGTGCCTGCCTACAAGGATTGGCACAAGGCCCATTTGGAGGATTGCCGGTTGGTGGCCCTATTTAATAGTGCCGTGGTAGGCTGGGCGGCCCTTTCGCCGGTATCGGGTAGATGTGTGTATGGGGGAGTCGCCGAAGTGAGCATTTATGTGGGCAAGGATAGTCGGGGCTTAGGTGTGGCTACCATTCTTATGAAAACGTTGATCGAAGAAAGTGAACGCAAGGGTCTTTGGACGCTGCAATCCGGGATTTTTCCGGAAAATACGGCCAGCATCAAACTTCACGAAAAAATGGGATTCCGCTTTTTGGGCCAACGTGAGCGCATCGGAAAAACGGTAGACGGCGTTTGGAAGGACAATCTTATTTTTGAACGACGAAGCAAAGTAGTGGGGATATAATTGAAATAACCCTGAATTCTGAACTCGTTAAATTAAAACCCTTAATTCGAAGGCATAGGTTCTATGTAATCCAAAGGAAGCATTAAGGCCACGCGTTGCCGACCCAGTACTCCACCAAATTGAACACTTTTGGACGGAGAAAAATTACCATAACCATCGATAAGAAAGGCGTCTCCATTTACTTTCATCATGGATCGGTCAATCTTATACCGTATCGTAAGACTATCGCTAACTGGTTTTACCATAACAAATCCATTGGTGTTTCTCAATCGAAATTCCAGGTAAGGGTCTACTTGACGGCTATTACGGTACACCTTGAAGTCATTTTCAAGCAATCTTCGTTCCGAAAGCGCCCTCATAAAATGGAGCACGGATCCAAAATAGGCCTTTTCCCTATTTCTAACATATCTTTTCCTTGCAAGGCTCCCATCCAATTCGGAAAAGAGCAGAGTTCCTAGAAAAAAAACCGATTTCGGAACATGGTTCCCCTTTTCATCATACTCAAAAAACACTTCAAAATCCTGTACATCGTATGCAATTTGATACCCCAAATATGAGTTTTCAACCTGAATTGGTTCATCCGTATAGGCAAACAAAGCGTCTTTGGAACGACTATAATATAGCCGCACTTTTTCGCCATTGGTGATTTTGCATCCCAAGGCAGAAGCTCCTTGACCTAAAAACTCGCGTTTGAAAATATTCCATTTTTTCTCTCTACTCCAAGTGTCGGGCTCCAAGATAACCTCATCTAACTGAAAGGCGCTTTCCTTCAGAAATATTTTACCAAGATCTTTTTTCTTGATGTCCTTGAAAATTTGGCTTTTGTAACCAATGAACGTCACAACCAACAAGGCGGTTATAGGTCTGGGTGTGGTAATCTCAAAATATCCCTCTTCATCGGTAATTGTCCCAATGGTGGTGCCATCAAAGTACACGGATACGCCGTATAGGGGTTCTTTGGTAAAATCATCGAATACCTGACCTCTCACCGTTGTTTGCGCCAAAGCGGAGCTTCCCATTAAAATTGAAAGAGGGAAGAAGATGAGAGTGAGCGTGTTTCGCATTCTTGATTATTAGTTCGCAATATGGGACAACTTCCGTTCCAACTCCTTTTGAAACTCTTCCATAACCGGTTTTACCGTACTTTCCGGTAAATCCGAGATTTTGATGTACATCAATCCATCTACCGAGTTGTTGAACAGGGGATCTACATTAAACGCTACCACTTTTGCGTTTTGTTTAATGTATTTTTTAATCAATACCGGCAATCTAAGATCGCCCGGTTCTACCTCATTGATAAGCCGATCAAACTTGTTCAGGTCGGCCTCGGTCTCGTCAAAGACAAATTCCTTGTCCGCATCGTTCAACTTCACTTTAAATTCCTTTTTGGGACGCACATATTGGGCCACATAAGGATCCCAATAGTTACTCTTCATAAACTCGATCATCAGGGATTTGGAAAACTTGGAAAATTGGTTGCTGATACTTACGCCCCCAATAAGATACTTGTGTTCCGGATGGCGCAACGTAGTGTGTACAATGCCTTTCCATAGCAGGAACAGGGGCATGGGTTTCTGCTGATAGGCCTTAACAATATAGGCCCTGCCCATCTCTATGGACTGCCGCATCATGCTGAAGAGTTCCGGCTCAAACCGGAACAAATCCTGAAGATAGAAACCGTCTATACCGTATTGGGAAAAGATTTGGGAACCCATTCCCATTCGATAGGCCCCCACAATGGACTTCTCCCCATCATCCCAAAGGAACAAATGATGATAATAGGTGTCAAACTCGTCCAGGTCTATGGAATTGTTGGTCCCCTCACCTATGGCCCTAAAGGTAAGTTCGCGCTGCCTCCCGATTTCCTGTAGGATAAAGGGCATATCCTTGGCCTCGGCCAGGAAAACCTCGTAATTCTTGCTCTGCAAAAGTCGGCAATCCTTTTCCCTAAGCTTTTCGATCTCGCCCTGGATCACCTCCGTACGTACCGCGGAAGCTATTCGTTTGGGGGGTTTGGGAATCTTTAGGGAGGTAGGTATCTGATCTATAAGACGTTCCCGTTCATACGCATTGGCAAGGATATAAGTTTTTTTTCGCAAAAGCTCCGTGAACTCCTCCAAGGTATCCTGCTCTTCCTGGGCCTGTACGGAAATAGGTTGCCCAATCCTAACCTTTATGGGCCGGTTGGCCTGGGATGTCAGTTCCGAGGGGAGTTTGGCGGTACGGAATACATCGCTGATTTTGGAGAGCCTATAAAACAAACGACTGTTCTTGGCATGGAAATAAATAGGTACCACGGGAACTCCAGCCTTTCGTATCAATTTAAGTGCAGCTTCTTCCCAAGGTTTGTCCACCACCAGTTTTTCCTCCTTATAGGTAGATACCTCCCCTGCCGGAAAAATACCCAAGGAATTGCCTTCCTGTAAATGTTTCAGGGCGTTTTTGAAACCAAGGATACTACTTTTGGCATTCCTATGGTTCTCAAACGGATTTACCGGCATGATATAGGGCTCCAAGGGTTGGATTCTCTGTAACAAAAAATTGGCCACTATCTTAAAATCCGATCGGTGCTCCAACATCAGTTTCAATAAAAGAATCCCGTCTACCCCGCCCAAGGGATGATTGCTAATGGTAATAAAGGGACCTTCCTTGGGCAAACGCTTAAAATCATCCTCGGGAATTTCAAAATTCACATCATAGTGCCCCAAGATACCGTCCAGGAATTCCAGCCCGGAGAGATGTTTGTGTTTGTCATACGTCCTATTGATGTCGGAAATCCGGGTTATCTTCATAAGCACCCAACCCAAAAAAGTGCCCAGAAATCCATAGGTATCCAAATTGACCGCCCTGGCCACCTCTTTTGCGGTCACTAGACCCATATCGAACAAAAATTAGGTAATAGTAAATATAGGAAAATCAAGAGTGGAGCTACTTAATTTAACATTTACACCTGGGCAAGGATAGCTTTACCTTACGACCAATTGAAGCGTTTCCTTGCCCCGCTGTTCCAAGAGCACGTCCTGCCCATTAAGAACGGATTTTACCGCTGTCTCGGTAAAATGACGTACCGTATAGAGGGAAACTCCCTCGTGGCAGATTACCTTGAACCTTCCTTTTAAAACCTCCAAAAGTCCTTGTAGCCCCCCAAATTTGTTGTCCACACAGACCGAAAAACTGATGGCGGAATTCTGTATCAGGTCTACCTTCATCTTATGTTCATGCAACAACTTAAAAAGCTCACTGATGCTATCCTCAACGATAAAGGAAAAATTAAGTGAGGATAGCTTTAGCAGCACTTGGTTCTTCTTAACGATAAAACAGGAAACCTCCGGTTCTATGCCAATACCCTTGCCCACCGTAGTGCCGGCACCACTTGGGTTTAGGAAGGACTTTACATGCAACGGGATTTCCTTGCGCTGTAAAGGCTGAAGCGTCTTGGGATGAATTACGGAAGCTCCATAAAAAGCCAGTTCTATGGCCTCCCGATAGGATATTTTGTGCAACAGCTGTGTTTCTTGGAAATAGCGGGGATCGGCATTCAACACCCCTGGCACATCCTTCCAAATGGTAACCGAATCCGCATCCAGGCAATAGGCCAGAATGGCCGCCGTATAATCTGATCCCTCCCGGCCCAGGGTAGTAGTAAAATTATTTTCGTCACTGCCCAGAAAACCTTGGGTAATGTTCAGCTTTTTCCGGTCTATCCCTTTTGTAACCCGGATTTGGGTAGCCTCCCAGTCCACAGAACCATCCCGGTAGTTTTGATTCGTTTTGATAAACTCACGTACATCGATCCATTGACTGGGCATACCGGCTTGGTTAAGATAGGCATTTAGAATGGTGGTGGAAACCAGTTCGCCATAACCCACCACCTGATCGTATACAAAATTATAGTTGGGCGATTTATTACGGGCTAAAAAGCCCCTAACCTCATCAAAAAGAACCCTTAGATCCTGATAAACCGGAGCATCGGTATCTGGAAAAAGTTCGGCTAAAATGGCACTGTGATAAGACACCACTTCCTGCACCACTGGCGAAAGTTCGCCTCTGTTCTTAAAGTAGGCATTTACTATGCGTTCCATGGCATTGGTGGTCTTGCCCATAGCCGAGACCACAACCAAAGTATTCGAATACCCTGTTTCACGCAAAACGTTGACCACATTCCGAACGCTTTCGGCATCCTTTACCGATGCGCCTCCGAATTTAAAAACCCTCATAAATCAATTTTAACTTTTGCAGCTAATGTTTTAGGACAATGCAGTCGAAGCCTCAAGAAACCGGGCTATCCCTTTTTCGTCCATTTGCACCACGTTCCAATCCCGCATGACCTTTGCCCCGTTGTTTTCATAAAATCGAATTGCAGGTTCATTCCAGTCCAACACTTCCCAATTGATTCGTTTTACGCCTAATTCCGAACCATAGCGTACAACACGATGTAACAGGGCGGATCCCAGACCTGACCCCCTGGCCTTCTTTGAAACGATCAAATCCTCCAGGTGTATAATAGGCCCCTTCCATGTGGAATATCTATGGAATATAAGGGCCATGCCCATTATACCTTCCTTGGTCTCCGCTACAAAACAATGAAATCTTTTATCCACCCCAAACCCGTCCCTGAGCAAATCCGAGGGAGTTACCTCTACAGCATCCTCTTCCTTCTCAAAAACGGCCAATTCATGGATCAACTCCCATATACGGTCTATATCCTTTTTTTCCGCTGTCCGAATCGTAAAAGCCATAATTGTTACAAATAAAACTCAAAGTTATAAA
>JBCBSN010000190.1:0-8928 GCA_039819225.1 Bacteroidota bacterium
CAACGTTGAGGGAACAAGTGTATGTTATTGTATCCATGAGGAAAATTGGGCGGCCATGAAGGAAGTGATGGGAAACTTCCTTGACCAGGACTTCCCCAAGAACGAAGAGTGCTGCTAAAAAAATTTGAACCATTTAATTGTTTTATTGCGATAAACAAATAAAATGTCCTATGAAAACAATCAAGACCATTACCATTTTGACCGTGCTAGTTTTGTTTCAGAACGGAATACGGGCACAAAAGCTTAAGAACCAAATTGTAAAATCCATTTCACAAATGGAAGAATCCTACACTGCCATTGAAGACGACCGAAAAATGATGCTCAATCAGCTTGCTTCTAGGATCTTTAGGGATAGCAAAAACCAGGAAAACACAAATGTGGTCTTTATAGATAGGCATAATAAGGAGCGGAGTCAACTTGCCGCGATCTGGCTTAGAACCGGTCTAATGTACTACGGATTGCACAGGTATACTGTACGCTCAGCCGGAACTGAAATCATTCAAGAACCTATTTCGGCCCTAAACTCCCTGGAAGAATATGGTTTTAAGGTGAGTAATGCAGGAGGGAAGGAACCCTATTCCTACAACGTAAAATCAGGTTCTGAAAAATGGAAGGTCAAGTACAAAAACTATGAAGCGCTCCATTTGAATGATGAGGCCGTGATAAAAATATATGTAGAAAAGGGAATAGTGTCAGAAGATGAAGCGAAGCAAATAGAAGTTTTTTTATCTTCCCCCGAGAGTATTGCAAGGGAAATGCTTTATGTTTCCTCAAGGATAAAATTTTTACGTGAGAAACTACAATAAAAAAAGACAAATATGAAGTTATCAGAAATCAAGCAAACGCTTTCCAATCTCAAGACCATAGGGTTTGAGCTGCCCAATGGTGAAATGGTCCCCAGCCATTTTCACGTTACGGAGGTCGGGAAAATAAACAAGTCGTTTATAGACTGCGGCGGAACGGTGCGGAACGAGGAAGTGGTTAATTTTCAATTATGGGATGCCAATGATTACGACCATAGGCTGCACCCTGAAAAGTTGGTTCATATCATCGCGCTTTCCGAACGGGTCCTTGGATTGCCCGATGTGGAAATCGAAGTGGAGTACCAGGGGGACACCATAGGCAAGTTCGGATTGGACTTCGATGGTGAAAACTTCCTGCTTGTTTCCAAACAGACCGACTGTCTTGCAAGGGACAAATGCGGTATCCCTTCCCAAAAACCAAAAGTAAAATTGTCCGAGATGACCGAAGCGCCTTGCTGTGCACCGGATGGAAACTGCTGCTAACCCTCGTATAGAACAAAAAATGATTAGTACACAATCCACCGTATTCCCGGAAATTGAAAGCACGATAAAGGCATTGGATCCCCGGACCATTTCAAACGAACGAAGAGCTGTTTTAAGACCGTTACTGGATTTTATCAAGTCAAAGGCCTCAAAGCATCAAGAAATTCGCATTAATTTTATCTGTACCCATAATTCACGTAGGAGCCATTTATGCCAGGTTTGGGCGCAAACGTTGGCCAACTACTTCAATGTCCAAAACGTGTTTTGTTATTCAGGAGGTACGGAAGCCACGGCATTGTTTCCTAAGGTAGCGGAAACATTGAAGAAATCAGGTTTTCTAATCCAAACCATCTCGGATGGCAATAATCCCGTTTATAGTATTAAATATGCGAACGACGAACACCCCATCGTAGGGTTTTCGAAAAAACTGGATGACGATTTCAACCCAAAGACCGGATTCGGTGCCATTATGACCTGTGATTCGGCCAATGAGGCCTGTCCCTTTGTTCCCGGTGCGGAAACACGGATTCCAATTACTTTCGAAGACCCAAAGGCATTTGACAATACACCACAACAAGCGGAAAAGTATCAGGAAAGGAGCCTACAGATCGCCACTGAACTGTTTTACGTTTTCTCTCAAATCAATACCTAAAAATGGCAACAAAAGAATTAAGCTTTCTTGATAGAAATTTGACCCTGTGGATATTTGTAGCAATGGCCATTGGCGTAGGCCTTGGATATTTTGTTCCCACTTTTCCAGATATCATAAATTCATTTAGTAGCGGAACGACCAATATTCCGATTGCCATAGGTTTGATATTGATGATGTACCCTCCCTTGGCAAAAGTGAACTATGCGCTATTGCCAAAGGTTTTCAGGAATACAAAGATCCTTTCCATTTCCCTTATCCTAAATTGGATAATAGGCCCCGTTCTGATGTTTGTTTTGGCGATTACGTTTCTAAGGGATTATCCAGAGTATATGGTGGGGCTGATTTTGATCGGGTTGGCACGTTGCATTGCAATGGTCCTGGTTTGGAACGACCTTGCGGAAGGCAGTAGCGAATATGGCGCGGGCCTTGTGGCGTTGAACAGTATTTTTCAGGTATTCGCGTACAGCTTTTATGCTTGGGTCTTTATTACGATCCTCCCGCCCTATTTTGGATTTGAAGGCGCCATTGTGGATATCTCGATTGCAACCATTGCGGAAAGCGTGGCCATTTATCTGGGAATCCCTTTTGTGATGGGTATCCTGAGCAGACTTATACTGGTAAGGTTAAAAGGTGAGGAATGGTATACCAAGAAATTCATTCCGGCCATTTCACCTATGACCTTGATCGCGTTGCTGTTTACCATAGTGGTCATGTTCTCCCTCAAAGGCGAATTGATCGTGGAAATCCCAATGGATGTATTGATCATCGCCATTCCGCTGCTGGTGTATTTTGCATTGATGTTCATCATTGGGTTCTTCTTTACCAAAGCTATGGGTGCGGAATATGACAAAACCGCTTCCGTTGCCTTTACGGCGGCAGGGAACAATTTTGAATTGGCGATTGCGGTCGCGATTGCGGTGTTCGGCCTTAATTCTGGTCAGGCATTTGCAGGGGTGATAGGGCCTTTAGTGGAGGTTCCTGCCCTGATACTTTTGGTCCGTGTTGCATTTTGGCTGCGTAAAAAGTACTATCGACCACAAACCGCTTGACATGAAAATTGCCTTGTTCTCGGACATACATGCCAACCTTCCCGCATTGGAGGCCTTTTTTGAAGACTTGGAAAACCACCGCCCTGACGCCACCTATTGCCTCGGGGATCTAGTGGGGTATAACATTTGGCCCAATGAGGTCATCAACGAAATTCGCAAAAGACAGATTCCAACTATAACCGGGAACTACGATTATGGTATCGGTCGCGGCAGCGATGACTGTGGATGCGCCTATAAGAGCGAGGAAGAAAAAGCCAATGGGGCAGTTTCAATTTCGTTTACCAACCAAATTGTCAACGAAGGGGAAAGGGCCTATCTGAGGACTCTTCCCGCGCATATCGATCTGGAGTTTCAGTTGAACCAAGAAAAAGTGAACATCCTTTTGGTACATGGCAGTCCCAGACGGATCAATGAATATCTTTTTGAGGACAGGGCGGATAAAAGCATGCTTCGGATTATGAAGAATGCCAATGCCGATATAATGTGTTTCGGGCATACCCATAAACCTTACCACAAAACCTTGCTTGATGATGGGAGTTCAATTTACCGTCATGCCATTAATATAGGTTCTATCGGCAAGCCCAAGGATGGTGATAAAAGAGGGTGTTATGTGCTTATCACTATGGATGAGAATTTCGTAAGAGACAAAAGGAACAGTCTCTCAGTGGATTTCATCCGTTTTGAATACGATGTGGAAAAGGCCGCGAATGCTGTTGAGGAAAGTATGTTGCCCAACGCGTATGCCCAGGCTTTAAGAACTGCCGAGTAGGAAACAAGGTAGACGAACCTTTCGTTCTTAGAGGCGTTACGGCAATATCCAGTTGGTGATTTTGAATTTTCCCAGGCATTGGGATTTGTTTTTTGGAATTTGGAATATACCTCGGATCAGCTTGGTGCGATATTTGCTAACTTTGTGCAAATGCACTGTTAGTGTTCAGGAAACTCTCCCTTAGGTCCAGGATTTTTGTTGCCATGATCTTGTTGGTGGTTATCCCTTCGGGTCTTATTACGGCCGTCGCAATTTTTCAATACGGGGAGCAGCGCAAGGACTATCACAAAGTACGGTTGTCCCGTAAGGAAGGGCAGATCAAACAGAGCATAAACTATACTTTGCAGGAAACCACCTATCCCATTACCACGGAAAACCTGGGCTTGATCTTTAAGGATGATATCTATCAAATTGCCGATGTACAGAACCAGAATTTCAATATTTATGACATCTCCGGCGAATTGATCAAAAGCTCCCGTCCCAAATTTGTGGTAGACTCCGTGGCCATGTGCCTGGATATCTCGGTTCTGGATTACTTATACAACAGTGTGGATAAACGCTATATTGAGGAAAATTCTGCGGCAGGGGATGTGTATCAATCATCCTATACCTATATTACCGATCTTAAGTTTAAGCCTATAGGCATATTAAATTTACCCTATTTTGAGGATAACTCCTTCTATGACAATGAGCTTCAGGAATTCTTGATGCGCTTGGGCGGGGTGTATATGTTGATGTTGGTTACGGCCATTGGTTTTGCCTATTTTATTTCAAAGTATACCACCCGATCTTTGGAGACCATTTCGGAAATGCTGGGCAGGACGGAACTGAACAAAAGCAACGAAAAAATCATTATAGATGATCCCAGCGAGGAGATTGAAAAGCTCGTCACCTCGTACAACGGAATGATCGATGAATTGGAACGCAGTGCCATTAAGTTGGCTCGGAGCGAACGCGAACAGGCCTGGCGCGAAATGGCCAAACAAGTGGCCCACGAGATCAAGAATCCACTTACGCCCATGCGCTTGAGCGTACAGAGTTTCCAGCGCAAGTTTGATCCCAAGGATCCGGAAGTGGCCACTAAGGTAAACGAATTTTCGAAGACCCTGATCCAACAAATCGATACCATGAGCAGTATCGCCTCCGCCTTTTCCAATTTTGCCAAAATGCCCGCTCAGCAGAACGAGACGCTCAATGTGGTAAGCATAGTTAAGTTGGCCCTAGATATCTTTAATGAGGATTACATCCATTTTGTTTCCGATGAGAAACGTATCATCGCCAAACTGGATCGCACTCAATTGATACGGGTGGTGACCAATTTGGTAAAAAATGCCATACAGGCACTTCCTGAAGTAAAGATGCCCCGCATCCTGGTCTCGGTGGCTTCGGAAGGGGATACGGTAAAAATTTCAGTAGCGGATAATGGCGTGGGCATATCGGACGATTTTCGGGAGAAAATCTTTGAGCCCAAATTTACCACTAAGACCAGTGGTATGGGATTAGGGCTAGGCATGGTTAAGAACATTGTAGAGACCTATAATGGCAGCATCGACTTTACTTCCCAACCAGGTAAGGGAACGGTTTTTACCGTACGTTTTCCAAGGGAACGACAAGCATTGCGATCCGTATAATTTTCCATGGTCTTTAGTGGCTTTTAGGGTTTGGATGTTCCTATTCATATAGAATTCGTAAGGTTAAAATCGCCTTGTTTCCCTTGTCTTACAAAATTAGGCGGGTTGGCAAGGACAGAAGGAGCTTGGCCTTTGGCCTAGCAGTAAAGAAATAAAAAAAGAAATCAATTCATAAGACAGAACATGACATACAACAACCTTGAGGTAGACCTTCAAAAACCGGTAGCCATAGTTACCATAACACGCCCCAAAAAGTTAAATGCCCTTAACCGCGAGACCATTAAAGAATTGCACAAGGCCCTAAAAAAACTAGATGCCCAAAAAGGGATCAAGGTCATTATCCTTACCGGTAGCGGCCCCAAGGCCTTTGTGGCCGGTGCGGACATTTTGGAATTTGCGGATTTTACGGTAAAGGAGGGCAAAAAATTGGCGGCAAAAGGGCAAGAACTGTTATTCGATTTTATAGAGAACCTGGGCACTCCGGTAATCGCCGCAATTAATGGCTTTGCCTTGGGGGGTGGGCTAGAACTGGCCATGGCCTGTCATTTTAGGGTGGCCAGCCACAATGCCCGTATGGGTCTCCCAGAGGTCTCACTGGGCCTTATTCCGGGGTATGGGGGTACGCAGAGACTGCCCCAATTGGTCGGCAAGGGCCATGCTATGGAAATGATCATGACCGCGGGCATGATCGATGTGGAACGTGCCGTGCAGTTTGGGTTGGTAAACCATGTGGTCTCCCAGGAACAGTTGTTGGACTTTTGCGTTAAATTGGCCAAAAAAATAGCAAATAACTCGCCGGTGGCCATATCCCATGCAATAAAAGCTATAAATGATGGTTTTAACAGGGATAGGAACGGATATGCTACGGAGATCAAATCTTTTGGTGACTGTTTTGGCACCGACGATTTCAAGGAGGGCACCACGGCCTTTTTGGAAAAGCGAAAGGCCGATTTTCCCGGATCATAGGCCGTCTCCGCTAAAACCCTGTGCATGAATCTACAGAAGATCCTTGCTCTATCCTGGTTGTGTTTGGTCTTTGTCCTATCCAAGGCCCAGGAAATGCCCCTGGAATATACCTTTGGGGAAAAATACAACGACAGATACAAGTATTCCAAACTCCTTACCATTGCGGAAGACGGTAAGGGAGGCACTCTTTTGGTACGTTCCTATTATACGGGCATTGTGCTAAGGCCAAAAGGGTATTTTTTGGAAAACTATGATCAGAATCTAGAACTGTCCTCGGAATACAACTACAAGCTCAAAAATGTCGATTACGTGGACGGCTACGTGCGCAATGGACAGGTTTATCTTCTTTTTTTGGAGTATAACCAAACAGCGGGCTCCTATGAATATGTAGTGCACCACAGCCCCTTGGAGGAGTATAACTTTACCAAAAGGACGTTGGTCTCCATTCCCTCAGAACCCGTTGACAATCCCTTGGATCGCAATTACTATAACCGCAAGTTCACCAAGGGGTTCACCACATCCGTTTTGTTCAACGATAAAAAATCGGCGTTTGCCATTAGTACCCACTTTAAAAAAGGGAAAATGGAAAAGCACTTCATCCACGGTTTCGATGCTGGGCTGAACACCTTGTTCATCCAGGATTTTTCTGAAAATGTGGAAGAGAAGAACTATGCTTTTGAAGACGTGGCCTTTTCAAAAGATTTAAAGAATGCCTATATCGTAGGGAAGGCCTATTTTAGAAAAAGGAGGTTCTCAGCAAAAGAGCGAAGGTTTCAATATGAAATAGTGCACGTAGGGCCACATGGGACCAAGGCCCAATTCTTTAATGATGCCGGAAAATTTCCCGAAGCGCTAAAACCTATTTTCAACGACGACAAGTTGGTCTGCGTGGGGTTTTATGCGGATCGAAAGAACAATCGATATAACGGCCTTTCCTATTTCCGGATAGACCCACGGACCTTGGACATCATCTCCAAAAAATACAATCCCTTTTCCAAACAGTTTATGGCGGACAAATTTGGTAGGGAGGACGATACGGAGATAAAGAACCTGGTGTTCAAAAATGTCACTATAAATGGCGATGGTTCCATTCTTTTTAATGCCGAGGAATATTTTATGACCACGGGTACACAATCCAACACTTCCGGGGGGCGGGTAAAAGTAGAACGTTTTCATTATAACGATATCGTAAGTGCCAAGTTGGACGCTAACGGTGATGTCATCTGGACGCGAAACATCAACAAGGCCGAGGTTACCCAGGGAGACGGGGCCTATGTGTCCTACAGTTCCCATGTTAGGGACGGGGATACCTACTTTTTCATAAGCACATCGGCAGAGCGCCCACAGGTGTTACCTGGCAATCGCATGCTTTTTAAACAAGGTTTTAGCCGTAGTAGAAATGTTTTTGCCATTCGTCTGGATAAAAAGGGGGAAATCAGTTTTGAAAAGATTATTGATGACAAGGAGGCCCGTTTGCCGGTAATGGTGGCCGTTCCCTTGATCGATTCCGAGCGGCACCGATTGCTCTTTTATGCCAAACGGGGTTCAAAAAAGCAATTGTTACGGGTGCAATGGCAGAGTGGTGCAAATGGTTCGGACAGTAAATAACAAAGGGTGGCAAAACTAGGTTGATAAAGCGTTCAATTGTTATGAAATATAGTCTAAGATTATTTGTGTTGGGTATCTGTTCCGTGGTTGCCATGGAAGGGCATGCACAACAAATAAACCTAAGCGAATTAGCTACGGGCACCATAAGGGATTTTGGCACTTTGTACGATGAGGAGAACGAAACCTTCTTTGGATATTACATGTTGTCGTTATTGGAGGCCGTTGATCGGGATCATGAAAGGTATGAGTACGTTTTGTTCGACAAAAACCTGAACGAGTTTGCCAATGGCCAGTTTACCGATCCCAAGATAAATGTCAATAAACGGGTGGCCATGTTCATGAAGGCCGGCACGGTACGGTTTATAAGCAATACGGTTTTCTACAGTGCCCTTAATCCGGGCATCCCCCAATATAGCTACTCCCATTACCGGGATATCGACTTGCGCACAAATGAGGTGTCCCCCATCTACTATGAATACCAGGGTCGCCGTAAATTAGGGTATTTAAAGAGTAAAAAGGAGGTTAAAAAGATTTTCTATGGCGATAAATCGTACAATCACACCATTCCGGGAAAGGGATACCTACACTATAAATACGAAAAAATAAAGCGAATCAACAAGACAACGGAATTTGCGTTCTATAACAAGGACTCGGTAAAGCAATGGGAAATAGATGTAAATGGCCCCGAGGCCAAGAAGTATTGGTGGGACCTAAGGGTGGTGAGCAATGAGGACGATCTATTGATTATGGACCAGAACAAATATAAAAATGGAAGCATTACGCACAATGATTTGGTGGCCAAGGAAATAGGTACGGGAAACACCCTTTTTGAGTATAAGATCTATAATCGGGAAAAGGCCAGGAAGGATACCTGTAGCTATGGGGGGTTTTCTTATAAATCCTTGGATAATAACGATTTTTCCTTGGTAAGAATGGTGCTGAACAAGGAGGGCGCCAAAGTTTTGGG
>JBCBSN010000191.1:0-8909 GCA_039819225.1 Bacteroidota bacterium
GGAAATGAGCCGCACCTGGATTCAGAATCAATCATTAATAACCTTTTTTGCCATAGGATGAAAAAGCTATTAAAAATAGGAGGTGTCCTTTTGGGATTATTGCTGTTGGGGTTACTTGTCTTTCTTTGGGCAAGGCATGAACCCCTGCCCGAAGGGAAAACCGGTCCAGAGGCCGATGCCTTGGCCCAAAAGATGCTTAAAGCCCTTAATTTCGAGGCCTATCGGCAGACCCGCTACTTGGAATGGTCCTATAGAAATGGAAAGAACCAATATCTGTGGGACAAGGACTTGGGCCATGTTACGGTCCGTTGGGATGATATTAGGGTTGACCTAAATCTAAATGACCCGGCCAAAAGTTCCGTTACCAAAAACGGAAAGCAAATGGATCAGGCCCAAAAGGAAAAAGAAGTAAGCGCGGCCTTAAAGAATTTTAACAACGATTCCTTTTGGTTGGTCGCTCCTTTTAAGGTCTTTGATTCCGGAACTACCCGTAGTATCGTAAGTTTGGGAAATGGGGAAAAGGGACTTTTGGTGACCTATGCCTCCGGCGGCACGACACCGGGGGATAGTTATCTATGGCTACTTAACGAAGATGGGTTTCCCAACGCCTATAAGATGTGGGTAAACATTATTCCTATTGGAGGGGTAATGGCAAGTTGGGACGACTGGATGGTGGTGGACAGCGGTGCTTTTTTGCCTAAATCGCATCAATTAGGCCCGCTTACTTTGAACATGGGCGATGTAAAGGGGTATAACTGAAATTTTCAAGACCCCTAGTTATTCAGTTTCTTCTTCAACTCGTCCATGGATTCTTGCAGTTGTTTTAAAAGACCACGTTCCGTGGTGGCATCCACATTAAAGGTAAGTTTACTGCTGACCTCCCAAATTTCCTGTATTTGAAAAGGTTTGATCTCGTAGGGGGGATAGGTCTCGTTTAAAGAGACCAAGGTGATATTGTTGGAATTGGGACGCTTCTCTATTTTTTTGACCATTACGGAATCCTGTAACACCACCACATACATTTTGTTGGGGCTCACATGATCAATATGCTCTACGGCCCTGGCCATGACCCATTCCCCGGGCTGCAGATTGGGCAACATGCTATCCCCCTCTACTTGAAAGCCCCTATAGGTTGCGTTGCGAAACTCCGGGATGGGAAGGTCAAAGGCCGGTAACTGCCTATACCAGGTGGTATCCGCAATATTTTGTGGATATCCCGCAGCTGCTTTGGCATTTACCAAGATCATATTGTCCTGGTCCGCAGAATCCACGGTAACCACTTTTGGGATAACACTGGTCTTGGAGGTCTCCAGATATTTCTCTTCGCTCTCCCCGAAGAGCCACATAGGATTGATCTTAAACCGCCGTAAAAGCTCTGTGACGACCTTGCCGGAAAGTTTGGTGCGGCCCCTTTCTATGTCCGCCGTGGTATTGGATACGCCCAAAAGTTCCGCAAACTCTGCTTGAGTATGCCCTAGTTCCCGCCGTATTTCCACAAATCGTTTTAAGGTGATGTCGTTTTCCATAGGCTTTTATGTCAATTTCTGCTTTGCCAAGCTACCGTTGATTATTCTTCTCAAATATACACAATTAGGAATATTTCCAAAAATATTTTTGGAATATTTCCATTTATTGGAATATTTCCATATTTTTGATTGGAATATTTCCAAGTTATGAATTTTGAACGTGTTAAGGAAAAGCTGAATATACTGGCAGATGCTGCCAAATATGACGTTTCCTGTGCCAGTAGTGGAAGTAACAGACCCAATACGGGAAAAGGCCTAGGAAATACGAAGCCCATGGGTATCTGCCATAGCTACACCCAAGATGGCCGTTGTATTTCCCTTCTAAAGGTCTTATTGACCAATCACTGCATTTTTGATTGTGCCTATTGCATAACCCGGAAGAGCAATAACGTAAAACGAGCGGCATTTAAAATTAGGGAGGTGGTGGACCTGACCATCAACTTTTATCGCCGTAATTATATCGAAGGTCTTTTTTTAAGCTCAGGAATCTTTAAAAGTCCGGATCATACCATGGAACGCCTGGTGTCCGTGGCAAAAATGCTTCGGGAAGAGGAAAATTTCAATGGATACATTCATTTGAAATCCATTCCCGGCTGTAGCGATGAATTGATGTACCGTGCAGGGCTGTACGCAGATCGGCTGTCCATCAATATAGAAGTACCCACTATTTCCGGACTAAAATTGTTGGCCCCGGATAAGAAGCATGAGGATTTTACCAAGCCCATGCATACGGTGAAGCAGGAGATCTTGCGCTATAAGAGCGAGCGGAAAATTTTTAAAAGCACACCTGTCTATGCACCGGCCGGGCAGAGCACACAAATGATCGTTGGTGCTTCGGGCGAGACGGATAGGGACATTATGTACTCGGCTACCTACTATTATAAAAAATACCAGATGAGGCGAGTCTACTATTCGGGTTATGTGCCCGTGTTGGAGGATAGTCGTCTACCGGCCCTTGGGTCCCAAGTACCCATGCTCAGGGAAAACCGGCTGTACCAAACGGATTGGCTGTTGCGTTTTTATGGCTTTTCCGTTACGGAAATCTTAAACGATGCGCACCCTAATCTGGATGTGGATGTTGATCCGAAACTGGGCTGGGCATTGCGCAATCTGCAGCATTTTCCGGTGGATGTGAATACGGCGGATAAATGGGTATTGGCCAGAGTCCCGGGAATGGGCATGCAATCCGTAAACAAGATTTTGAACGCCCGGAAGTTTAGAAAACTGAATTGGGGACACCTCAAACGGATAGGATTGGCCCTTAACCGAGCCAAGTTTTTTATAGTGTGCGACTCCAGGGATTGGGAACGCCGTGACCTGGATGCACCGACCCTTAAGGGAATGATCCTCCAAACCTCCTCCGGGAAGTTTCGGAATCAATATAATAATCAATTGTCATTGTTTAATTAAGGTTTGGAAGTATTGCTATACGGAACTGCAGTGCTATTCCAATATCCTAAAATGAATATGTTATGAACGCAACGACCACAACAATGGATTTTCCCCAAGCGGGAAGCAACATCCAAGGACAGATGAAAACCCTGATTTATGATGGGAGCTTTAATGGTTTTCTAACGACTGTCTTTATGGCCTTTGAAGAAAAAATGCATGTTACCGATATTCAAAAAAACGGTCATGGACAAAACGTACTTTTTTCGGAGGCCGAGACCGTTTTTACCCATATCGGCAAGGCCAAACGGGTCTGGAACGGTATCCGGAACAAAAGCCATACCGCCATTACCCATGTGTATTTTGCCTTTTTGAGCGAAACGGAGGGG
The DNA here is from genome assembly GCA_039819225.1 of Bacteroidota bacterium. Taxonomy (GTDB): domain Bacteria; phylum Bacteroidota; class Bacteroidia; order Flavobacteriales; family Flavobacteriaceae; genus Ulvibacterium. The sequence goes on from JBCBSN010000191.1 coordinate 3,305, forward strand.
ATTGAAATGATGCTCCTTACCTATATTCAAAAGCTAATGGCGACCAAGGATCAAAAACAACGGGATTATTCCGATGGCCTAGTGGTGTATATTAGTCAATTGGCCCGGAAGGTAGGTCGGGAAAAACATCGTATGGAGGCCTTTGTACGTTTTCAACTGACTAGGGACGAGGTCTATTTTGCGAATATTGAGCCAGACTTTGATGTCTTGCCGTTGATCTCCAAACATTTTCGCAACCGCTACGCCGATCAGGAATGGATCATCTATGATGTAAAGCGTAAATATGGCATCTATTATAATTTGAAAGGGGTGGAAATCGTTTCCTTGGATTTGGAGCAGACTCATTATAACCGTATTGGACAAAGCAACACCTTTGTGAAAGGGGAATATAAGTATCAGGAACTCTGGAACGATTACTTCCAGAGTACCCATATTAAATCCCGTATCAATAGAAAACTACATACCCAGCATATGCCCAAACGGTATTGGAAGTATTTAAGCGAGAAAAAGGAGGCGGTGTAGGCCACAGGGCCATAGGGAGTTCTTGTAATGTAGGCTCCCTGTACCGATGGTAATACGATTTAAGGATTTTTTTGTTCCCTTGGATTATTTACTTCGTTCCCCGATAAACTGGTCGCTTTTGTTTTTAAAGAGTACGTTAAAGCTGGTAAGGCTACCGTAAATACGGGTGATGTATTGTTGCAGGTCTACTTTTTCCTGGTCATCGAGGTTTTTGCTACTGTTGATTTTTTGCTCCATAACCCGAAGCCTGTCCCGGACCATCACAATTTTATGAAAAAAGGTAGCAATAGGCATTTCTTTGTTCGCAAGGGCATCCCCAGGTTCTAAAATGAGCCTGCCCCCTTTCCACTTATCGGCCAAGGCTACTTTTTCATGGGTGTCGCCCCACTTTTGAAGGATTTTGGACAAAGAACGTTCAATATCAAAAAAACTCACGCTATCTACTTCGTCCGTTACGGCCTCAATAACCTCAAACTCGGAATCGATGTCGATAGTTTCAAGACCTTCCGCCAAAAAAGTTACCCAATAATGTTTTGAGGATACGTTGGTTACCACTCCTTTTCCCAATTTGGGATGATCAATTCGGGAGCCAATGCCCAGTAGTTGCATAGATTGGAATTTAAATTAGCGAATTATTATAGTGACTTATTGTAATGCATTATCATTTAGAAAATAGATAAACTTTTCAACCCTAAAATTAAATCAAGATTATATAAAAACGAAATATCCTTTTTTAAAACCAAGGGAATGATGTCCAGCCTGTATTAAAACAACCTTCCTTTTTTCATCAAGATGAGAAGGAAGCACCAGGACTAAAAGACTGGGCCTGCTTCCTTTTTATGGGGCAATTGCGTATTTTTGCATCTTTGCTTTGAAAAGGAACACCCCATAATTCGGATACCGGTCAGTAGGGTGAAGCTGGGATTAAGAGCTATTTTAGGGCAAATGAACAGCAATAGATACGAATGATTCATTACGAGGAAAATATTGAGGTAAAGGGCGCAAGGGTCCATAACCTCAAGAATATAGATGTTACCATTCCCCGTGAAAAACTCGTGGTCATTACAGGCCTTTCGGGAAGTGGCAAATCATCACTTGCGTTCGATACTATCTATGCTGAAGGGCAAAGACGCTATATCGAGACATTTTCTGCCTATGCCCGGCAATTCCTGGGCGGGTTGGAGCGCCCGGATGTGGATAAGATAGATGGTCTCTCTCCCGTAATCGCTATTGAGCAGAAAACTACCTCAAAATCCCCAAGGTCCACGGTGGGTACGATTACCGAGGTTTATGATTTCCTAAGACTTCTCTTTGCCCGTGCCGGAGATGCCTACAGCTATGTGACCGGGGAAAAAATGGTAAGTTATAGCGATGAACAGATCAAGAACTTGATCAAAACGGACTACGCGGGTAAAAAGATAATCATATTAGCCCCTGTGATCAAGTCCAGAAAGGGCCATTACCGTGAGCTCTTTGAACAAATCGGCAAACAAGGATTCGTAAAGGTCCGTATAGATGGCGAAATTGTCGACATCGTCAAAGGGATGAAGGTAGATCGGTACAAGACCCATGACATTGAGATTGTCATAGACCGCTTAAAGGTGGATAATGATGCGAATACCGATAAACGATTAGCGGAAACTATCAATACGGCCATGTATAGTGGCAATGATGTACTCATGGTGGTTGCACAAGGTTTGGATGAACCCCGCTATTTTAGTCGGGATCTTATGTGCCCCACTTCCGGTATCTCCTACCCTACCCCGGAGCCCAATACCTTTTCTTTTAACTCGCCAAAAGGGATGTGCCCCCATTGCAACGGTCTTGGTCATGTCTACGAGGTGAATGAAAACAAGATTTTCCCCAATAAAAAATTATCCATAAAATCTGGGGGTATCGCCCCTTTGGGCGAGTACAAAAAGTCGTGGGCCTTTAAGCAAATCGAGACCATTGCCCAGCGTTATGGTTTTGAACTTACCGACCCCATAGCGAAGATACCGCAAGAGGCCATGGATGTTCTGCTAAATGGAGGCAAGGAAAGTTTTCAACTGGATTCCAAGACCCTGGGCGTTAAGCGTACCTACACTATAGATTACGAGGGGATTGCCCCTTTTATAAAACATCAGTTTGAGGATTCTGGATCCTCTTCCCTAAGACGATGGGCCAAGGGATATATGGACCGCATCCTTTGTCCGGAATGTAAGGGTTCCCGATTGCGGAAAGAATCCCTGAATTTTAAGGTAGGGGACCACAATATTGCCCAACTGGCTCAAATGGATATTGCGGAACTGGCCCTGTTTTTTGAGGAACTTAATCAAAAATTGGATGGGAACCAACAAATCATCGCCGAGGAAATTATTAAGGAAATACGCACCCGGATCCGATTTCTTCTAGATGTGGGACTGGATTACCTCTCGTTGAACCGGAGTTCAAAATCCCTTTCCGGGGGGGAGGCCCAACGGATACGACTGGCCACCCAAATAGGATCTCAACTGGTCGGGGTACTCTATATTTTGGACGAACCCAGTATTGGATTGCATCAACGGGACAACAATAGATTGATCAGGTCTTTGGAATCCTTGCGGGATATTGGCAATTCCATTATTGTAGTGGAGCACGATAAGGACATGATCCAACATGCGGACCATGTTATAGATATTGGGCCCAGGGCCGGAAAACATGGAGGAGAGATTATCTCCCAAGGAACTCCGGAACAACTGCAAGAACACCATACGCTGACCGCGGATTACATTACCGGCAAAAAGGAAATCCCTATTCCCATCAAACGAAGAAAAGGGAATGGCAAAAAAATAACGCTCTCCGGATGCACCGGAAACAACCTTAAAAATGTAACCGTAAGTTTTCCGCTTGGCAAGATGATAGGGGTAACCGGTGTTTCTGGTAGTGGAAAGTCTACCTTGATCAATGAAACCTTATATCCCATAATGAATGCCCATTACTTCAATGGGGTGAAAAAACCAATGCCCTATAAAAAAATAAGTGGGCTGGAGCACGTGGACAAGGTTATAGATATTAACCAATCGCCTATTGGAAGGACCCCGCGCTCAAACCCGGCTACGTATACCGGGGTTTTTGGTGAGATCCGTTCACTGTTTACAAAAACTCCGGAGGCCGCAATACGGGGCTATAAACCGGGACGTTTCAGTTTTAATGTAAAGGGAGGGCGATGTGAAACCTGCCAAGGAGGGGGGTTGCGCGTAATTGAGATGAACTTCTTGCCGGATGTATACGTGGAATGCGAAACCTGTAATGGGAAGCGTTTTAACCGGGAAACCTTGGAAATACGGTACAAAGGAAAATCCATAGCCGATGTTTTGGAGATGACCGTGGACGATGCGGTGGACTTCTTTGAAAACATCCCCAAAATATATCGGAAATTAAAGACCATTAAGGACGTGGGGCTCGGATATATTTCCCTAGGGCAGCAGTCTACCACCCTTTCCGGAGGGGAAGCTCAACGTATTAAACTGGCTACCGAGCTTTCCAAAAGGGATACAGGCAATACCTTTTATATCCTGGATGAGCCTACCACCGGGCTGCATTTTGAGGATATCCGGGTTTTAATGGAAGTTTTGGAACGCTTGGTGGATAAAGGGAACACGGTTCTGATCATTGAACATAATCTGGACGTCATTAAAATGATGGACCATATCATTGACATTGGTTATGAAGGCGGTAGGGGCGGCGGTATGGTCGTGGCTACCGGAACGCCGGAACAGGTCATAAAGGACAATAAAAGTTATACGGCAGAGTTTTTGAGGATGGAACTCCAGCAGAATGAAGTGGTTTAAATTTTTTTTGAAGGAAACAGTCCCTTTTTTGGCACGTACGGAATTAATTGCTCCGGGCGTGCACTTAAGACGAACAGGTCGTACTAATCGGGTACAATAGATACCTTGGGCAACGGCCCTTAAACACCATGAAATATAAATGAGAAAAGAACAGCATCATAAAGGATGGAACGAAATAAAGACCAATGACTCTTGGGCCCTATTCAAGATTATGGGTGAATTTGTGAACGGTTTTGAAAAAATGAGTGCCATTGGCCCCTGTGTTTCCATATTTGGATCTGCCCGTACCAAGGAAAACGCCAAATATTATCAACTGGCCGTTGATATTGCCCAAAGTATTTCCGAAGCAGGTTATGGTATAATAACAGGAGGAGGCCCTGGTATTATGGAAGCGGGTAACAAGGGTGCCAATTTAGCTGGGGGAACTTCGGTAGGTCTCAATATCGACCTTCCGTTTGAGCAGCATGACAATCCCTTTATAGATGGGGACAAAAGCTTGGATTTTGACTACTTCTTTGTACGTAAGGTAATGTTCGTAAAGTACTCCCAGGGTTTTGTCGTTATGCCTGGGGGATTTGGAACCTTGGATGAACTTTTTGAGGCAATGACGTTGATACAGACCCATAAAATTGGTAAGTTTCCCATAATCCTGGTAGGTTCCGAATTTTGGCAAGGGCTTTTGGAATGGGTAAAGGGTACCATGCTTGATGCTGGCAATATTAGTAGGGCGGATTTGGATCTTGTACGCCTAGTGGATACAAAGGAAGAGGTTGTTGAGATTATTGATGCCTTCTATAAGGGTAACGCGTTGACTCCCAACTTTTAAGTGAAGGGTGGCGAAAAACATAGAACCCTAAGGGACTTCACTGTCCTCTCTTTTTTACTTGTCCTTGGAACGGTTTATGTACGGGCACAACATATCAATAATTTACGTGCCGATTTGGATGGGGAAAACAGAGAAATCCGCATTCAACAGGAATTTGAGTATTTCAATACGTCAAACGATATCCTGCACTACCTCTATTTTAACGATTGGGCCAACGCTTATTCCGACAAAAACACAGGCCTCGCCAAGCGCCTTGGAGAGGAATTCAATCGAAGCCTACATCTGGCCAAGGACAAGGAAAGGGGATATACGCAGATAACCAGTATGGTGGATGAAGAATACCGAGGTCTTTTCTGGAAAAGAACGGTGGAATTGGATATCATACGTATCCAACTCAACGTCCCGTTACGACCAGGGGAATCTGCCAAGCTATTTATAACCTATA
>JBCBSN010000192.1:0-8886 GCA_039819225.1 Bacteroidota bacterium
CCATCGGTAATTTAAGGCACCTGGAGGTGCTAAATCTTGCCTTTAACCGAATTTCCGGAAAAATACCGGAAAGCATTACCAAATTAAGGCGCCTTAGGGAACTACGTTTGGGCAAAAACCAGTTGGCCGGCCCAATCCCGGAATCCGTAAAACAACTTTTGAATTTGGAAGTCCTGGATCTTTTTTCCAATAGCCTCACGGGGTTTATTCCGGAAGGTCTGGGCGAATTGAAAAGTTTAAAATGGCTATTCCTGTCCTTTAATACCTTAGAGGGCTCAATTCCCAAAGGGTTGGGGAATATGGGCGCCTTGGAACGTTTGGAACTATCGGACAACCAACTACTCGGGACTATCCCCAAAGAAATGGCACAACTTAAAAACCTGAATACCCTGACCCTTGCTCACAATGGTTTTACGGGAGAAATACCAAAGGAGGTCTTTGATCTGCCAAACCTGGTCCAAGTACAGTTGCAGGACAACTTTTTTGATGCTCTTGATCCCATGGATATAAAAAACATGAAATCCGGATTGGCCATTTTTTACTTTGATGGGGCCGAAAAGGACGCCAAGGATTTCAAGAATTTCAACATTGGTGTGAATTCCCGTATGGCGGATACCAAATTTGAGGACGAAGAATAACGGAATATTTTTTCCGATCCTCCTAAAAAGGGGTTTTCATAGATTGATCCATAAATAGATTATATCCCTAAAGCAGCTTCTTGGTTCAAGAGCAATGATGCCGCTTACTTTGTAAAGTTGATAAGCTCTCGGCGATAAGCGGTCAAAAGTTTGGATTTGGACACAAAGCCCAGATACTTCCCATCCCTTATGACCGGGAGATTCCAGGCTCCGCTATCCTGAAATTTTCGCATTACCTTTTGCATGCTGTCCTCTCCATAAAAAATATGTTCCGGAGGGTTCCGCATAAAGCTGCGTACCTGAGTTTTGTTATACATTTTGGTGTCGAACATAAATTCGCGGATATCGTCCAAGAGCACAATGCCCACTAGCGCTCCGGTCTCGTCAATGACTGGAAAGATGTTGCGCGCGGATTTGGAAACGGATTGGTGTACCATTTCGCCCAAGGTCATTTCGGGGGATATGGGTTTGAAGTTCGTTTCAATAACATCATCCAGTTGCATTAAAGTAAGCACGGCCTGATCCTTGTTGTGGGTCAATAAGGCACCTTGTCGTGCCAATTCACGAGTGTAAATGGAATGGTCGGTCGCATTTTTGGTAATTAGGTACGAGATGGAGGCGGTAATCATCAATGGGACAAAAAGGGCGTAACCTCCTGTGATCTCCGCGATAAGAAAAATGGCGGTCAAAGGCGCATGGAGTACCCCGGCGATAAGGCCGGCCATACCTATCAAGGTAAAATTACTCTCCGATACCGTAAGGCCCAGACCGGAATTGTTCAGGACTTTGGCCATAACATTTCCCAGGGCACTGCCCATGACCATGGTTGGAATGAAAATACCTCCCGCTCCCCCAGCGGCCAAGGTGGTGGTCATGGCCACGGCCTTAAAAATCGTAATGCCGAACAGTAGGGCTATGACTACCCAGATATTGTCCACATACCGGTCAAAGGGGGTGCTGCCCAGGGCCGCCCGGTGTTGCCCTTCCAAAAGATTGTTGATAAAACCGAACCCCTCCCCGTACAGGGGCGGTATTAAGTATAACATGATGCCAATGGCCAACCCCCCGACCAATAGGCGATATTTGGGACTACGTAAGGGTTTAAAGAGGTTTTGTATGCCAAAGTACATCTTATTGAAATAGATGGAGGCAAAGGCCGTGCCCACGCCCAGGACCACATAAAAAAAGGTGTCCAGTACCCTAAAATCCTCTGTAATGGTAAATTCAAAAAGAACCTCGTTCCCCAAAAAGAAGTAGGAGGTAAGTACTCCGGAAATGGAGGCAAGTAGCAAAGGCAAAACTGAGAGCATGGTAAGGTCCAGGCTAAAAACCTCTACCGCAAATATAATGGCGGCAATAGGTGACTGGAAAATGGAGGAGATGGCCCCTGCCGAGGCACAGGCGATCAATAGGGAGCGTGTTTTGGTATTTATATGGAACAACCGTCCCAAGTTGGAACTTATGGCGGCCCCGGAAGCAACGGCCGGTCCCAAAAGACCTACCGATCCCCCGAAGCCTACGGTCAGCGGGGCGGCGATTAATTGGGTATAAATCTGTTTTGAAGGGATGATTCCCTTTCTCTTGGAGAGCGCAAAAAGAATGGAGGAGACCGCATGGTTCAACTTTTCCTTATGCAGGAATTTCACATAGAGGTATACTAAAGTAAGTCCAATGGTGGGCAGGATAAAATAGAGGCCGTTCCGGGAAAACAAGATGCCCTCTTCCAGGGAGGATTCTATAAAATAGGTAATGTTTTTCAGGGTTACGGAAGCTAGTCCGGCCAGTAGCCCCACAATAACACTCAGAATCTGGATAAAGGTCTTGTTGGAGATATGCTTGTATCTCCATTTAAGTAAACGTTTTAGAAAAGTGTTTATGGGCTCGGACATTTAAAGATTAAACATTTTTGTTTATATTTATGGAACCATTATGGCCTAAAATACTGGATTATGTTTGAAGTAGTTGATAAGTATGCCGAATTAATAGAGAATATTCCTTTTCTTATCAAGGAGAGTAAATTTAAGAAAGAATACATCATATCTTCCTTAAATCTTACACGTTCTACATTTTATAATAAATTGCGTAATCAAAGTTTCACAATTTCGGAGCTACGGCAGTTGGGCGCGCTATTGTTTCCGGAAGAAGCGCAACAGTATGCCTTAAAAAAATCGATCGAACGCGGTATTTCCGCAATATCCGAAGGCCAGACCAGACCTCACGAAGAAGTAATGGCCCAATTCAGAAGTCGGTACAGTGGGTAGAAAAATACGCTGGTCCTCGGAAGCGGAAATCACCTATGCGGAAAACCTGAAATATTTAAGCAAACGTTGGGGTAAAAAAACAGTTCTGGATTTTTTGGATGATACGGATGTCGCTTTGCGCAGAATAGCGGACAATCCGCTTTTGTTCAAGATCTATGACGAATCTTCGTCCATAAGGGTATGTGTTTTACACAAGGCGATTTCAGTTTATTTTACACACTCTGCTAAGGAAATATTCTTGATAACGTTTTGGAATACCTATCAAAACCCGGGTTCTTTAAAGTTGTGACATCTCTTTGGGTCAATGTTCTTGATAGACCTGTCAGGTTTCCAAAACCTGACAGGTCTAACTCAACTTCAACTCCAACCCCAATTCCTCCAACTGCGCCATATCAATAGCTGCCGGCGCATCTATCATAACGTCCCGGCCACTGTTGTTCTTGGGAAAGGCGATAAAATCCCGTATGGTCTCCTGTCCGCCCAGGATGGCCACCAGGCGGTCCAGGCCAAAGGCAATGCCACCATGGGGCGGGGCCCCGTACTCAAAGGCATCCATAAGGAAGCCAAATTGAGCCTTGGCCTCTTCCGGGGAGAATCCCAAATGATGAAACATGTTACGTTGCACTTCTTTGTCATGGATACGAATCGAACCTCCGCCAATTTCATTGCCATTGAGTACCAAATCATAGGCATTGGCCTTTACGGCACCGGGATCGGTCTCCAAAAGTTCCAATTGTCCAGGTTTTGGTGAGGTAAAAGGATGGTGCATAGCGTGATAATGACCGGTTTCCTCGTCCAATTCCAGTAACGGAAAATCTATGATCCATAGGGGGGCAAATTCGTCCGGTCTGCGCAGCCCTAAGCGTTGTGCCAGCTCCATACGAAGGGCACTCAATTGAGTCCTTGTGCTGTTGGGTTCTCCGGAGAGGACGCAGATGAGATCGCCGGATTGGGCACCGGTGATTTTGGCCCATTCGGCCAAATCTGCTTGATCGTAGAATTTATCTACAGAGGATTTATAACTCCCGTCCTCATTGCAGCGTATATAGACCATTCCTTTGGCACCAACTTGGGGGCGCTTTACCCAGTCTATGAGCTTATCGATTTCTTTGCGGGTATAGGTATTTGCTCCGGGCACGGCAATGCCTACAACCAGTTCCGCAGAATTGAAAACGTTGAAATCCTTGTGCTGTGCTACATTGTTGAGTTCACCAAATTCCATCCCAAAGCGGATATCCGGTTTGTCGTTGCCAAAACGCCGCATAGCTTCGTCATAGGTCATCCGTGGAAAACGATCCACTTGTACACCATTGATTTCCCGTAGGAGATGTTTGGTGAGTCCTTCGAACGTTTGTAGAATATCCTCTTGTTCCACAAAGGCCATTTCGCAATCGATTTGGGTGAACTCCGGCTGGCGGTCTGCACGAAGGTCCTCGTCCCGGAAACATTTTACGATTTGGAAATACTTGTCCAATCCCCCTACCATCAGTAACTGTTTAAAGGTCTGTGGAGACTGGGGGAGGGCATAAAACTGCCCCTCGTTCATTCGGCTCGGCACCACAAAATCCCGTGCGCCCTCGGGAGTGGATTTTATCAAATAAGGGGTTTCTACTTCTATGAACCCTTCTCCGGACAAATAGGTGCGGACCGCCATGGCCACCTTACTACGAAAGATAATGTTGTCCTTTACTGGGTTTCTTCGAATGTCCAGATAGCGATACTTCATCCGCAGGTCGTCTCCTCCGTCGGTATCGTCTTCAATGGTAAAGGGTGGTGTTTTGGAGGGATTCAATACGGTTAGGTTCTGCACAAGGATTTCTATGTTTCCGGTGGGCAGGTTGGGGTTTTTGGAAGCCCGTTCAATAACGATACCCTTGGTTTGGATTACGAATTCCCTACCAAGGCCCCTTGCCTTTTCCATAAGTTCCTTTGAGGTACGATCCTGATCAAAGACCAATTGGGTAATGCCATAGCGGTCCCGTAGGTCTACCCATACCACAAAACCTTTGTCCCGTACTTTTTGTACCCATCCGGATAAGGTAACTAACGTATTGTTGTGGGACTCCCTTAATTCTCCACAGGTATGGCTCCTATGCATGTGATAACAATTTTAAGAAGGCAAAGGTAACAAGTATCCCTATGAACTCATTGTCAGTTACTATAATTTGATGTAAAATCTTCTTTTAGGCCCCAACTTTGCTTTTCCCGCTATCCCAACCTATACAGTACGGATAGGTAGGCAGGCTGCCTCGGCTTCACCCGGCACAGGCATGTAGCTCCAAAGAACCGGTCATCGGGGCAAAAAAGGTCGATTTTTCCCCTAAATGGAACAACCCAATATAAATTCTATGCGTAAAACGGGGATTTTAATCCTTTTTTGTAAAAAGCAGGAAAAACCCCATAAACTGACAAATGTCATAAATACCTTAAAATTAATATATTACATTTACAATGTAAATTTAATGTTAAGCAAAAGTTATGTAAATATGTTTTTTACGTAAAATAAATGTATCTTTGTGTCGTTATTAGTTTACATGTCCCATTTAGGGACCATTATATAAGTTGAATTTTTATCAAGAGCATGTTGTATCCAATAGTGGGAAACGCATCGCTTAACAGTATTAACTATAAATACAGACATCATGAAAACACTTACATTAGTTTTGGCATTTGCATTTAGTATAGGCATGAGCGCCCAGCAGATAGAGCCTACCTTTGAGAAGGATGGGGAAATGGTTAAGGCCTCTTATTTTCATGCCAATGGGGAAACCGCCCAGACCGGTTATTTTTTGGAAGGGAAACTTCACGGCGAGTGGAAAATGTTCGATGAGCAGGGACAAAAAAAGGCCATGGGCCATTATCATATGGGGAAACGCATAGGTACCTGGTACTTCTGGGACGGTGACGTAATGAACGAGGTAGATTTTACGGATAATAAGATTGTAAACGTGGAGTCTAAGAATGCCAAAAGCTTGGTCATCAACTAGATAGTTTAAATAAGTTCATTATCAAAAAACAAGAAAAGCTGCCCGGATATCATTCCGGGCAGCTTTTCTTGTTTTTTGATAATGAAAATATGGTTCGCAAAGCCTTCCTCTAAGCTGCCGCCTCCAAAGACTTCTCTTCTGCAGGTTTCTTTTTCCGGGCACCCCGTATCCCCAGTTTTATACGGTACACAATGTTGAACAAGACCGGTACAATAATCAATGTAAGGAAGGTGGCCACGATAAGCCCAAAGATCACGGTCCAGGCCAAAGGACCCCAGAAGATTACATTGTCGCCCCCTACATAGATCTGGGGGTCAAATCTTCCAAAAAGGGAGATAAAATTTATATTTAGACCGGTCGCCAGCGGAATCAGTCCTAAAACGGTAGTTACGGCCGTTAAGATTACCGGGCGCAACCTGGCCTTTCCGGCTTTTATCAAGGTTTCGGTGACTTCTTCACGGGTCAACAATTCGTCATCGGAAATCCCTAAGGTTATTTTCTTTCGATCTATTAGGATTTGCGTGTAATCCAAGAGCACCACTCCGTTGTTTACCACAATGCCGGCCAGGGATATAATGCCCATCATAGTCATCATGATCACAAAGGGCCATCCCGTGGCCACTAAACCGCCAAATACCCCAATAAAGCTGAGGAAAATGGCAATCATGATAATTAGGGGTTTTGAGATACCTCCAAACTGGAAAACTAAAATAAGCATGATCAGACCCAATCCCGTAAAAAAGGCCCCCATTAAAAAAGCCTGTTGTTTGGCCTGTTCCTCTAATTCCCCGGTATAGTCAATTTTAACCCCGCTGGGCAGGCCTTTAAAGCTTTCCATTTCATTTTTGATCTGGTCCACAATGATATTGGCATTTCCTCCTGGTTTTAATCCGGAGTACACGGTCACCACCCGTTCCCCATTGATGTGCTTGATGGCATTAAAGGACGAGGTATTTTTTCTTTTGGCTATCGCCGAAACCGGGACTTCCTTTATCTTACCCGTGGCCTGATCCCTAAATATGATGTTCTGATTGAACAACGCACTGGTGTTGTATCGAAGATTTTCATTAAACCGGACATTAATATCATAATCTTCACCATCTTTTTTGTATACTCCGGCTTTATCACCAAAAATGGAACGTCTTAGCTGCGTCCCTACCTGCCCCACGGATACGCCCAACTCCCCGGCTTTTTGACGGTCAACGATGACCTCCATCCCGGGGCTTCCCTTGTTCACATCCACTTTAAGCCCTTCCATACCATCGATACTTTTGGAATTGATGTAGGTACGCATACGTTCCGCAACACTGATCAAGGTATCGTAATTTTGACCGATCAATTCAATGTTTACGGGATAACCCGCAGGTGGCCCTACCGCATCCTTTTCTACAGAAATAGTGACCCCGGGATATACTTCGGACAAAGCATTTTGAATGCGCAATCTGAGTTGCTCACTGTCCAGGCCATCCCTAAGCTTAAATTCTTGCATGGAGAGGGTAATCTTGCCCCTATGCGGCATTTCTGCAGAGGAGCCCCCCTCGGTAAACGGGTTTTCCGCCCCTTTCCCCACTTGGGAAACCCCGGTGTCTACCAATAGGTTTTCCCCACTTTTTAGGTATTGGCCATCACGTACAATCTCGTAGACCTTTTCCTCAATGGACTTGGTGAGCGTATTGGTCTTTTCAATGTCCGTGCCTTGGGGATACTCGATGTACACATAGATTTCCTTGGGTGTATTGTCCGGGAAGAACTCTACCTTTGTACGTTGACTTCCAATCGACGCCCCAAAGGTCATAAACGCCCCAATAAGCAGAAGAATGGTAAAGCCAAAATACCAATACACGTTACGGCCTTTAAGGGCCCTTGAGAGTTGTTTTTCATACAGATTCTCAAACCTGGTAAGCACATTCTTCTGAAAGCGATTGGACCATTTTTTTAGGAAGTACTTGTAGATCCAAAATAATCCGGCCACAACGATCATTAATGTGCCAAGTCCCCGTATGGAACCCCCGACAAAAAATATGAACAGTCCAAATCCTACCAAGATTAGACTTATACGGATCAGTTGTTTTCGCGTCAATTCTTTTTCGCCAACCTCCATAAATTGGGAGACCAACATGGAGTTCATAAAAATGGCCACAAAAAGCGATGATCCAAGTACCACCGAAAGGGTAATGGGGAAATAAATCATAAACTCGCCCATAATGCCCGGCCACATGCCCAAGGGGACAAATGCGGCCACTGTAGTAGCCGTGGATATAATAATGGGGATGGCTATTTCCCCGATGCCTTTTTTGGCGGCCTCCTTCCGGGACATGCCTTCCTGTTCCATAAGGCGATATACGTTCTCTACGACCACCACCCCATTGTCCACCAGCATGCCCAATCCCATAATAAGGCCGAACAAAATCATCGTGTTTAAGGTATATCCTAAGGCAGATAGGATCATAAACGACATAAACATGGACATGGGAATGGCAAAACCTACAAAGAGGGCATTCCTAAATCCTAAAAAGAACATCAGTACGGTAACCACCAGGATAATCCCGAAAATGATGTTATTTACCAAGTCGTCCACCTGGCCTAGGGTAGAGCTACTACTATCATTGGCGAAAGTAATCTCCAGACCTTCCGGTAAAATACTGGTCTTGGCTTCCGCCACAATTTCACGTATTTTTTCAATGGCCCTGACGTCGTTTTTTCCAGAACGTTTTTTAATATCCAGCATTACAACACTTTCGCCCATTTCCCTTGCGTAGGTGTTTTTATCCTCTGGTGTGAAGGAAACTTGGGCGATATCCTTTAAGTATACCGTTCCATTTTCGGACTTGACCACAAAGTCATTAAGTTCCGAGGGCTTTTCGACTTCCCCCGTAATCCTGATGGTTCTTCGTTGTCCACTGGTAATCAAATTTCCCGCGGACATGGTCATATTTCCATTGGCAATGGCCTGGATTACGTCGTCAAAGTTTACTCTGGCCGCCATCATTTTATTGATAT
>JBCBSN010000193.1:0-8869 GCA_039819225.1 Bacteroidota bacterium
AAGGGTAATTGGATTTTGAAGCATACAATTTGAGCTGTTCCGTTAGAATCTCTTTTTCCAGAGGTAGATGATAATCTTTGTATAGACTATTTATTAAGGCGGTTAACGGTGGTAATAATTCCTTGCGTTTTGCAGCATTGGCATTCGTATAGTTTTCAAGTCCTTTTCCAATTCTGTATGGAAGCACCGAGAACTTACTTGAGCGCAATAAGGCTAGTAAATAGTTGTCGTGCTGTGCTTTTTCATTGGTGAGGCTATAGTAGTTGTTGATCGTGTTGATTACATCACCGTAGGTAGTTTTGTTATCCGACTTGTTGGCCCATTTATCAAACTTCTTTTCCAACTTTCGTTTGGTCTCTGCAGTACCGTGCTCGGTATGATCGATGCCCTTACCGAGCACGGTTTTTCCAATAATTGGCGATACTAGCATATACTGAAGTGTACATTAGATTTATAGACTCATTGTTGTCCATGTACTTTTTCATAATATCCATGCTACGTTTGGAGCCTTCAACCCAGGCTGGATAAGCATAATTTACATTTTGCTCAATACCTTCGGCGGGCATCCAACGATTTGTACGCCCTGGATAGCCCAAAATCATAGCGAAATCATTTTCTTTCACTCCACCAATATTTACAGGTAAATGATAACCGGCCTTTAGCGGTATATTGTCCGTTGAATATTCTGCCGGTTGCCCATTAGCGTCACCATATACCCTGAATAAGGAGAAGTCTCCTGTATGACGTGGCCACTCCCAATTGTCCGTATCTCCACCATATTTTCCAATACTTTTGGATGGTGTGCCCACCAATCTCACATCTGTATAATCTTGATAAACGAAATAGTAATATTCGTTTCCTTGATAAAAAGGTCTTACAGAAACTGTATATTTTCCACCGTTACTGTTTTCATCTTGAATTTTTGCAATCTCCCTATTGATCGCAGCTTCACGTTCTTTCTCTGTCATAGTGCTATTGACTTTAGAAAGAATACGTTCACTAACATCGTCCATACGCACAAAAAACCTAACGTATAGGCTTTGCGGTTTCAATTCCTGCCCTAATGATTTGGCCCAGAAGCCATTTTTTAAATGGTTCTGTTCCGCAGTGGATAATTCGGCTATGGCACTATAACCACAGTGGTGATTTGTAAGCACCAATCCGCTATCTGAAATTATACTCGCTGTACAACCACCATTGAATTGTACAATGGCATCTTTTAAACTTTGGTTGTTGATGCTGTAAATTTCTTCAGGGGTTAGCTGTAAGCCCATTTTTTGCATATCGCGATGGTTCAAACGCTCGATATGCATTAAAAACCACATACCTTCATCGGCAAATAATGAAGTTGGCAATACAATTAAAAGGGCAATTAGAATACGGTTTAGTCTTTTCATTTTGAAGTGATTTGGACCTAAAGGTTTTTTGTTATCGAACTAAGAGCCTGTTTAAGTTTTATCCTTCAGTTTTGTTATGGCCCTTTTTTCGGCAGTCACTCTGGCTGGTTCCTCTTAAAAGGCTAAATTATTGGCCTTTTAACTCGGCCCTGTTATAAAAATGCGGATTCTGGCGCTGACAAACTCCGCTTTTAGAGCCTCAATTGGCAAAAAAATGGCCTATAACAAATTCTAAAAACAGAATTTAAACAGGCTCCAAAAGTACAAAAAGAAAAAGTCGTGAACCCTTTTTGGTCTTAATGATTTTAAGCAGACCTGTCAGGTTTTTGAAACCTGACAGGTCTATCAAATTACCTTCTTCTTGACCCGGAAAACTCCATGGCCTCGCCCTTTCCAAAACCATAACTAAATCCAAAGGCCACAAAGGTACCGCGCAGGCGACGGTTAAAGATCTGGAATTCTTCCTGATTGATCTCATTTTCACTAATGCGAGAAGCAAAGGCATCCCTAACGCTCATATTAAGCACCGCCTTTCCATTAAATAGTTTTTTGCGCAATCCCATATCCAAAAAGGCCATGTCATTTATGCGACCCTGAACGGTTTGATAACTGGATCTGTAGTTCCCAGTTGCCTCAAAATCGATATCCGCCGGTAGCTTAAACTTGGCCAAAAGCTCGGACGACCATTGATCCGCACTGAAATCAAAACTGTTTTCCTCAAAAAAGCCGTCTCGGGTGAATTGGCTGTAATTGAAATCCAAATTAAGGGTAAGCCATTTGGCCGGACTGTATTTGGTATTGAACTCGACCCCGTTGGTGCGATTTGTTCCAATGTTCAGCGGTCGTACGGTGTTCACATTGTTTTCAAAAATAGATACCCTTTCGATAACATCTGTAGTGTACCGATGATAAACGCCCAAATTCATGGAAGTCTTCCCGACAAAGAAAATACTGGTGATTTCATAAGAATCCGTAAACTCCGGCATTAGATCCGGATTGCCCTGGCGAATATTAAAGTTGTTCCGAATATTGAAAAATGGGTTCAAATCCCATAGCCGGGGCCTGTAGATCCGTCTGGAATAGCCGGCCTGAAGCGATATTCTTTCAGAAAACTTATAGGAGGTATGGGCACTGGGAAATACATTGGTGTAGTTCTGATCGTTGGCTTCGTTAGTGGTGGCCAATAAGGTGTTCAGATCCGTCTGTTCCATGCGTAGCCCTGCCTTTATACCCCATTTTTTTCCTTCATAGGCGGTAGTGCCATAAAGGCCCAATACACGTTGATCAAATTCAAAGATGTTCGTAAGGTCAGGGTCGTTCACAAATGCCCCACCGACAAAGTTGTTCACTTCAAAGTCATTGCTTACATCTTGCATCACATATTGTGCCCCGGTCTCTACCGTCCATTTCTTGGAGATGGGTCGGGTATAATCCAGCTTATAGGTAAAAACGGCTTCCCGGAAATCGGTTCGGGTCCTTTGGGTGGCATCGTTGTCGGCCCCGGAAATGGTACGGTCCAAAAACGCGGAAGATTGGTCCTTTCCAAAGAAATTCCCCAAGGCACTAAAGAGCAGGTTGTGATCTTCATCGCCCTTGAAATCTTTTTTGTACTGTAGTTCATACTGAAATTTAGGATTGGTGGCCTCTGTCGTTTCGTTGCGCTCCCACTGGGAAGTTACGGTATCGGCCCCATCCAGGGAAGTGAAATTGGTGGTAGAGGGTTGATCTTCCAATTCCAAGGCAAAATTTCCCGAAAGGGTAATTACATCATTGGGACTTACATAATAATCCGTGCCCAGCACAAAATTGTAATAGTTCTCGTTGCGAAACTCCGTTCCTGTGGTAAGAATGGTGGTATTGTTTACCAAATCCACGTTCCTATTGTCTATATCGTTGGGCAAATCCCGGAACCCGCCCCCGATTTGACTAAAAAGATTAAACTTCTCCGTCCTTCTGTTTAAACTTACCCCCACACTATTGTTCTCAGGGGCACCCGCATTTACGGAAACAGATCCATTGAGTCCCTTACGTTCCTCTTTTTTGATGACGATATTGATGATTCCAGAAGTGCCCTCCGCATCGTACTTGGCCGAGGGGTTGGTAATAACCTCTACCCTATCGATCATATCGGCCGTAATCGTGCCCAAGGTATTGCCTTCTTCACTAGCAATGATGGAGGGCTTTCCGTTGATGAGCACCTGTACCCCAGAACTTCCCCTTAGACTAATCTGTCCTTCTATATTCACGTTTACGGAAGGCACATTGTTCAACACATCCAGGGCCGTGGCCCCGGTACTGCTCAAATCCTTACCTACATTAAAGATGCGCTTGTCCAGCTTAAACTCGGTTATGGATTCTTCGCCCCGAACCACTACTTCCTCCAATTGCTCGGCATCCTCAAAAAGCGATATGGTGCCCAAATCTATTTTTTCCCCTGGGGTTTCGGGAGCACCAAAGGTACGGGTCGCAAAACCCAAAAAGCTAATCTCAATGTAGTAATTCTTGGCCTTGGTGCGCAGTTCAAAGGTCCCATCCTCCAAAGTGGTAGTCCCTTCAATGGGTTTTTTGGTTTCATTATCCGTAACCATTACCGTGGCAAAGGCAATGGGGAGACTACCTTCTTCTTCTACCACTTTCCCGGTAATCACAGTAGTCCTATTTCCTTGTTGCGCGAGCGAAACGGGAAGCGCTACCAAGCAAAAAACCAAAAAAAGTACAATACGCCGTATATCAAAAAACATAGGAAGTCTTCGCAATTTTTTGTTCCTCAAAGATGGTAGGTTATTGCAAAAATGAAAAACAAAATCCGATCAACGACAAGGATAGGGCCGCAATCGACAAATTTGGGATAAAGAATTTGGAATCATGCCGTTTGTAGGTAAATGGCTGTCGTTTGGAGTACAACTTTTTATGGCCTACCTTTTCATTATTAGTTTTAGGAGCCGTATACTATAGCAAAATCCATTATTTCAGTGATTTCAAGAAAGGAGCTTTTATTTCAGATTGTACTGCACATCCTGGTATTTTTATTCTATTCCTTCGACCGTAACGATCCGGGCGTCCAGGCGCATCATGTGGTTTTTTTTATGAGCTACGCTATAGCTTCGGCTTTTATAACCTATTTTTTGATGCCGCGATTGCTCTACCGAAAAAAGGAATGGTATTTCTTGGGAGCTGTGCTCCTAGTACTCTTGGGCGTAATTATGCTAGAGGAACTTGTACTGGAGCGTATCTTTTTTGCCGGAACCCGTAGAGCCAATATCGTTCCGGGCATCTACTTCGCTGTGTTCAGTATCCTCCCGGTCATAGGTATATTGTCCGGATTTAAGTTTGGCTGGGACGCCATTAAAAAACAGGAACAGATCGATGCCCTACAAAACACCATTCAGGAAAGCGAGCTTCAGTTTTTACGTTCCCAAATCAATCCCCACTTTCTCTTCAACAATCTTAACAATTTGTATTCCCATGCGCTGGAACATTCACCTAAGACCCCGGAAATCATATTGGAGCTTAGCGGTGTACTTCGCTATATGCTCTATGAATGCAAGGAAAGGTTTGTTCCACTGACAAAGGAAATAGAGCAGCTACACAATTTTGTCAAATTGAACAAGCTACAGATAGAAGACCGGGGCAAGGTAAATTTCAGTGCCCAAAAAATCCATTCTCCACACCAAATCGCTCCTTTGATACTGATCGTTTTTATCGAAAATGCATTTAAACATAGCCAGTCCGGTCAATCCGAAAACATCTATATCGCCATTGATATCCAATTGGAGAATGATACCCTGGAATTCCGTTGCAAGAACAATTTTGTGGAAGGGGAAGCCCTGGACACTGTCGCCTCCGGTATCGGATTGGAAAATGTAAAAAAACGCCTGCAGCTGGTCTATCCTGACAAACACTCTTTGGATATCCACAGAAAGGACAAAAGTTTTGAAGTACGATTGTCCCTGAAATTGGAAAAAATCAAGGCAACATGAACTGCATTATCATTGAGGACCAGCGCCCAGCACAGCGGATCCTGGAAAAATTCATTGCCGATGTGGACTCCCTAAGGCTCACAGGAACCTTTTCCGATCCCACCCAGGCCCTGGTATTTCTCCAAAAAGAGAAGGTAGATGTGCTTTTTTTGGATATTCACCTTCCCAAAATTTCCGGAATCGAATTTTTAAAAACGCTTTCGCAACCGCCCCAAGTGATACTCACCACGGCATTTTCGGATTATGCACTGGAGGGCTACGACTTAAATGTGGTGGACTATCTTTTAAAACCCTTTTCCTTCCAACGATTTTTGCAGGCCATTTCCAAGATTTCACCGGGGCGTGATTCCGGGAAACCTTTTACAGCAAGTCCCTTAGTACCCTTAAAACAGGAAATCTTCATAAAATCCGGGCACGAACTTATCAAAATCAGAATAGCGGATATTATCCATATCCAATCAAGTTCGGACTATACCGAAATGCATCTACCATCCAAAAAACTGCTCTCCAATGAAAGCTTAAAATATTGGGTGCAAGAACTGGAAGGACATCGTTTCCTTAGGGTACACAAATCCTTTATTATCAATTTGGATAAGGTAGAACGTATCTCCGGAAACCGTATCTACATGCATAACAATCAATACATCCCCATAGGAAGGGCTTATAAGGAGGGCTTTATAAAGGGCTTGGGGCAATAAGGTAAAAATGGATTTTAAGTGTTTCCCCGGTATCCCCATTTTTAAGTAAATTAAGACCCTAAAATGATGCTATGCGCAAAACCGGACTACCGCTTGCTTTTCTTCCTTTTTTATTGCTTTTTTTTTCGAGTTGCGGGGAAAGGGAAAAAACCCTTGAAGCACCCACTCGTCCCAATGTCCTTTTTATCGCGGTAGATGATTTGCGAAACGAACTAGGCATCCACAATGGTTTTACAAAATCCCCCAACATGGACCTCTTGGCCAGATCCGGTTTCTACTTCAACCATCATTATGTACAGGTACCTACCTGTGGGGCATCCAGATACGCGCTGCTCACGGGATATCGACCCAGAAAATCGGTACACCTTTCCAATGCGGCCATTGAAAAGGAAATCTCCGGAAAACCAGAGGACACCGTTCCCGAAACCTTTATCCATAGGTTTAAGCAAGAGGGATACCATACGGTAGGCATTGGCAAAATAAGCCATTCCGCGGACGGTTATGTTTATGGATATGAAGACCCGGTTTCCGGTGAGAAGGAATTACCCCATAGCTGGAGCGAACTCCTTTTTGATGCGGGAAAATGGAAAACAGGGTGGAACGCCTTCTTCGCCTATGCCGATGGGGAAAATCGCCAAAGTCTTAAGAAACAGGTAAAACCTTACGAGAAAACAGTGGTTGGTGATAAGGAGTATCCAGACGGACTCACCACAGCATTGGCCATTTCCAAACTGCGCGAACTAAAGAATCAGGAGAAGCCTTTTTTCATGGGGGTCGGTTTCTTTAAACCCCATCTGCCCTTTAACGCCCCAAAGAAGTACTG
Organism: Bacteroidota bacterium; assembly: GCA_039819225.1. Classification (GTDB taxonomy): domain Bacteria; phylum Bacteroidota; class Bacteroidia; order Flavobacteriales; family Flavobacteriaceae; genus Ulvibacterium. The sequence continues at coordinate 6,899 of JBCBSN010000193.1, forward strand.
GGACCTGTACCAAAGGGATAGTATTCCGCTTTCCCCCAACCCTTTTGTCCCTGAAGACGTTCACCCTCAAAGCCTCCATGGTAGCGGGGAATTTAATCAATATGCCTTGGGGGAAGAGAAGGCCAGTCTGGAAAAGGCACTTTCGGATGCCTACGCCCAAAAGTTACGGCACGCCTACATTGCATCCATAAGTTATATAGATGCACAGGTAGGGAAGCTCTGGGAAGAACTCAAAGCCTTGGGGTTGGATAAGAACACCATTATCGTAATCTGGGGAGATCATGGATGGCATTTAGGTGACCAACAGGTTTGGGGCAAGCATACCCTATTTGAAAACGCTTTAAAAAGTACATTGATCATAAAAACACCATCTTTGGAACAACAAGTAGGCGGGTTAGACCATATTGTTGAAACCGTGGATATTTATCCTACACTTTTAGAACTTTGTGGTCTGGAGGCCAAGTATCCCTTGGACGGTGAGAGCTTTGTGGATATTATGAAAGGTGAACCGTTGAGGGGAAAGGGGTTCGCCTATAGCTACTTTAAAAACGGGATTTCCTTACGAACACCTAAGTACAGGTTGACGCAATACTTTCGTAAGGAAGAACCCACTGTTGAATTATACGACCATAGCGCGGATTCCTTGGAAACAGGGAACATTGCCGGCGAACACCCGGAAATTGTACAACGTCTATTGCCCCTACTTCAAAAGGGGAATACCGGGCTTTATGGAAACTGACCGCTTGAGGTTTATAACATGCCCCCGCCATACCTAAAAAGTTTTGTTACATTTGCGGGCGTAATTAAAATCTAGCGATGAACGTTCTTGGCATTGATATTGGCGGCTCTGGTATGAAAGGGGCCTTAGTGAACTCGTTGACCGGTGAAATGCTTAGTGAACGACATCGTATCCCCACTCCAGTTTCCAGGAGACCGGACGAAATGGCCGATGTATTGGCGGAAATCGTTGCCCATTTTGACCATAAAGGCCCTGTAGGAGTGGGATTCCCTACTATTATTAAACATGGTATTTGCAAATCACCTGGAAACCTTCACAAATCTTGGCAGGGTACCAACGTTAAGGAACTTTTTAGCGAACGCACCGGATTGCCCGTTACGGTTATCAACGATGCCGATGCCGCCGGATACGCCACCATGAACTACGGTATCGGCAAGGGCCGGGAAGGCCTGGTGATCATGATTACCATAGGCACGGGATTGGGAAGCGGTGCCTTTGTGGACGGGGAACTTGTCCCCAATTTTGAACTGGGCCAAATTCCCTATAAAAAATATAAAAAAATAGAGTCTTGGGCGGCCGCCTCGGCCAAGGAACGAGAAGAATTGAGCTACGAAAAATGGGGCAAACGATTCAACAAGTTTTTAAAACTGGTAGAGTTATTGGTTTCCCCCGATTGTATTATTCTCGGTGGTGGCACTTCCAAACATTTTGACGAATTCAAGGAATTTATCACCATAGAAACCCAGGTCATTCCGGCGGAACTTCGCAATCATGCGGGAATCGTAGGGGCCGCGGCAGCTGCTTTGCACCAGGCTCCAAGGGATTGATTTTTGTCATTCCGGCCTACCCCTTTGTCATTCCGACGAAGGAGGAATCCCCTGAACACCGAAGCAACACGGGAGATTCCTCACTCCGCTGCGCTACGTTCGGAATGACAAAACAATGCCGAGCTACGTGCGGAATGACAAAAAAAGCGCTATGTTCGGAACGGCAAAGAACGGCGCTACGTTAGGAACGGCAAAAAACGTGCTACTTTCGGGATGACAAAAAACTTTACCTCGTCCGGAATGACCAATGGTAGTTTTGTCATTCCGACGAAGGAGGAATCTCAATCTAGGCCATAGGGAAACAAATACTCCAAAAAGTTCATATCCGGATTAATTGTTTTGATCAGGGCTATCTTTTTCTCCCTTCGCCAACCCTTTATCTCTTTCTCTCGGGAAATTGCATCA
>JBCBSN010000194.1:0-8867 GCA_039819225.1 Bacteroidota bacterium
TCCCTTTGTATAAGACTTCCATTGACTTTTTTAGTTTTATAACGAATCCCTCTGCTATCGCGGACCTTCAAAAGCTTGTGCTACAAATCCAAGAAGTTTAAACTGCTTTATTCAAGAACTTCCCTTTTTTCAAAGAGCACAACGTTCATCCGTGGATGATAAAGGCTTATTTTAATCGTATATTTTTTCCCTTTTTCAAGTGTTTTGTGGGAACCTAAGGCTATGATTTCTTTCTGAAAAGGTTTTAGCTTGGGTACCTTCCCGGATAGGGTGGTCCGTTCAACGTCCCCTTCAAAATACTGGACAACAATTTTTGACACTTTTGAAGACACTTGCCCAAAATTCTGAACTTCTATTGCTATTTCTTCTCCGTTTTCTTTAGATATCATTTTGGGTATGCGGGCGGACAAAATCGGTTCTGTGTAGTTTACTTTTGGCAAACGGGCATAGCCGAAAAGCAATTTCCCTTTGGGAGATTTGCCCAATAGCTTGCCCACGAAATTATTATCGGTAATACCATGGCCCTCCCCATAAAAGATAACAATGAGGTCTTTCCCGCTTTCCCGTATTTTTTTTATGGTACTGCCGCGACCAAAGTTGACTTCTTCAGATGCTCCAAAACGAAGGGAATTGATATCAATATCGGTATGCGGGTCAAAACCTTCTTCCGCCTTTATCCTTACCCTTATGGTTTTCGTATTTGCATCGATTTTTTTACGGTTCAGTATCTGCAATTGCCTGCCCACGGTCAAGGGAATCGTAATATTTTTAGAACTGTGTCTATCATTGCCCAAATCATCCCATTTAATGGTATCGATAACGGCAAAATTGGCTTGGGTCCCCCTACCTAAGTCATCTTGCAAAACTTTGATGCGTTCGTATTTGAACCAATCTTCCTGGGTCCCATCGGTATATTGGGTTATTCCCGGTAAATAGGCTTCACCTGGTTCTACTTTCCAATGCACCCCATTTTTGGAGCGCAAATAGTAGGCGATTCTACCCAACCAGTCATTCACTATCATATGATACTGTATGTTGGTGCGCCAAATCAAGGGGTCTTCAAAACGTCCTTCCACAGGGGGATACACCCTCTTATTCGTTACTTGGTAATAGGGGGAAAGCCCATCTTTGCTGAACCAGATACCTCCTCCTCGGCAGACCATGATATAGGAGCCGTCTTCCTGTTGCGCAAAACTTAGGTTGGACAATCCCTCTATAATGGGCCTGTCCCTGGTATCAAATTCAAATTTTCCGTATTTCCACGGACCGTTTATGGAATTTGAAACATAACGCCCGTCTATGACGTAGATTACATACCGTCCATCCTTTAGTTGAAATGCTTCGGGATTATGTCCCGGCCCTATGGTTTCCTTTGCCTTAAAAGGGCCGAAAGAGGTTTCCGAGATGGCATGGACCACCTCGGAATTGTCCCACTCCATGTGTCCTTTTCGGGAATCTTCGCGCCACCGGCATACAAAAAGATGGTAGTTGCCATCATCTCCTTTTATAATATTCCCACCCCAATAGGACCATTCGGGATCCTCGATGCCGTTGTCCACATACCTTGGAATCACCTCGCTGGCGCCCCAAACCTTTTCGGTTAATTCACCTACGTGAGGTATCGCCAAAAAGCGATCCATGAACCGTCCACCGTAGGCTAAGTTTTTCCATTGGGCCGGGCGTTCCCGTTCCGTTATTTGGGCATTAAGGGCTTTGCCGCTTATCATCAAAATCAACCCTAATAAAATGGTTCGTTCTAAATTCATAGTAAAGATTCCAATTGATGTTCGTTATCGACCCGAGTACGTCTTTTCTTGATCCATGGACAAAAAATGCAACGAACGATGTTGTTTAAAACATGTCATAGCCATTCATTTCTTTTTGACGTATACATAATACGCCCCAAGACTATCACCTTCTCTTGTATAAAACCATGTCTGAACATCGGTCTCCCCTTTAGTTAACGGCATTGTGAACTTTACACTTTCTTTGGAAGAATCGACAGCAACCTCTTTCTCTTCCCCATTCACCCTTAGCATTGCCCGCATAACATCAAGTACCTTGCCCTGCGGTTTTTCTCCATACTTTTTTAAGGCAATGTCATTGTTCTCACTTGTAATTTCGGGGGTGGTACCGTTTATGGGCAAGCCACTTTCCCTGGGCCAGCGGCGAAGTTCAAAAACATATTCCCCGGCCTGCTCAACGTAGACCGGCCAGTTGCCATTGCCCAATTTACCCTCACGAACGACGCTCTGACCCACGATGAGGTCCTGTTTGTCGTTATTGTTTCTCCAATACCAATCTATGGCCGTTAACAAGGTTTCATGTGACTTGGGAGACCCCAAAATGAAACGTTGGTATTGGTCATCGTTTGTACTGATATCATCCCAAATTATTTCATAGTTTTTTCTCAAATCTTGCACAACATCCGGGTATAGGGCTGCTTTATCCTGCTTTTGCCCAGGATCCTTTTCTATATTATACAGCTCTTTCCCATTGACCAATCTCCAGTGGTCATGGATGACAGCAAACCGTTTCCACTTTATGGGATGGGGAACTCTTTGGGTCTCGACCATCAAATACCGCTGGTTTAACCGTGTCTCTTTACCGGATAATAGGGGCATCAAGGATTGGCCGTCAAATTTGGTCGGTTCGCCCATTTTTAAACCGCATACATCAATAAAGGTTGGTAATAGGTCCATAACAGAAGTGGGTTCGTAATATTGCTTACCTCCAACAAGGTTGTTTTTTGGCGAGTAAATAAAACAGGGAACACGATGGCCTCCTTCATAAACTGAACCTTTTGCTCCTTTCATACCTGCCGAATTGTGATTGTTCGGGTGTGCGGTTCCATTGTCGGTCAGGAAAACAAGCATGGTGTTTTGCTCCAAGCCAGATTCATGTAGAAATTTCATAAGCTTTCCCAAATTATAATCTACACGCTCTATACTGGCGTAAAAGGCGGCCTGTTGTTCATTTAACCCTTTGTTCTCATACTTGTCCGCCCACTCTTGCAGAACGTTCAGTGGTCCGTGGGGCGCACTGGTAGGCAGGTATGCAAAAAAGGGTTTGTCCTTATTCTTGTTTATAAAGGACATGGCCTCTTCAAAGAACACATCTGCACTATAACCACGGTATTTTTTAGGTTGATCGTTATGAAAATAAGTGTCGTTCATTCTGTCATTGTCCCAGTAATTGGGCATCTGGGTTACAGAACCTCCCTGACATATCACCGATTCCTGAAACCCCCTATCCCCAGGTCTGAACGGATAACCATCTCCTAGGTGCCATTTGCCGAATATGCCCGTGGCATAACCACTTTCTGCAAAAACATCCGCCATGGTCAATTCAGTTCTACGAAGCCTTTCAAGCCCTAGGACGGTATGCCAAACCCCCACGCGATGGTTGTGTTTTCCGGTCATTAATTGTGCCCTTGTCGGGGAGCAGGTTGGTGCTACGTGAAAATTTTCTAACCTAATGGATTTATTATGCAATCGATCCATGTTGGGAGTTTCTACATAGGGATTGCCATGTGCAGCGATATCACCATACCCCTGATCATCGGTCATAATAACGATAACATTAAGTGGATTGCTGTTGTTCTTCCCACAACCGGACAGTTGAAAAGTAAATATTGCGATAATGGCAAAATACCAAACCCCAAATTTTACGGATTTCATATTCAATTTGTGCTATATAAAGAAAGCTCCCTGATGATTGGGTGGGCAATGCTTTCCTCGATTACAAGCCTGACCGAGGATACTCTTGCTTCATCAAATCTGGCAATGTTCTTATGCCCTATACAACTTCCTTCCGTTAGGGTTTTCCAGCCATTATTTGTTTTTCCTTCCACTCTAAACTCTCGCACTCTTTCTCCTTGTGAAATATCTTCCATCAATACTACAAGGTCCACTTTTTGATTTTTGGGCGTTTTAAGAGTTATCTTTTTGCCGGTACCTGAGGTGGTGGCCAAAGGGGTGGAAAACCTCCGGGTTATTTCGTCACCAAATTCCTTGAATCTGTCCATATCCAGGTCGGGAACAAGCCCTTCCGGAGTAATCACGGCACCCATGACAAAGTTGCTGTTACGCCCTACGGAGTTATAATACATTTCCACAAGGTCCTTGGTGCTATGGAGGCCGTGTTCTTGGTTAGGGTTCCAAAACCAGTTATGGATACCGTTTGCTCCCCGTAAAGGGACATCGACCATGGCTGGAGACCAGATTTTCCCGTTGGAATCCCCCGTGTCAAGCAAGGGTTTCCAACGATCACCGGTATGTGATTCATTATCCGCTACGGGCATTGTAGCCCAACATGGGTAACGCGCATACCCATCTTCGTTGCCCACCCAACGATAATCACTTCTTCTAGAGGCATTGTAGAATATGGAATTAGGTTGGTATTTTTCAAAAATCGGCAATACGTTAGGGCCTCCTTCATGGGGCAGCTTGACCCCGGAATCATACCAGATCTGCACCAGTTCCCCGTATTTTGAGCAGATTTCTTCAGTCATTTTTTCTGCCAGCCGATTGAATATCTCTTGCTTTGCCGTTCCTTTCCCACTTCCCCAGTCCACATAATTCTCCAAAACACCTTGGTAAAAATTTCTACAGGTACTTATGAAGATTCCTGGTTTAATGCCTTCCCTACGACAGGAAGCTACAAAGTCACCAAAGACATCGCCTTTTCCATCGCGCCAGGGGGCTTGTTTAAGGCCATACGGATACAGATCGCTCTGCCATTGCATAAAGCCATTGAAATGGGTGCCCGTAAAAATGGCATATTTTGCCCCAGCCGCTTTTGCGGCCCGGACCCATTGATCGGTATCCAATTTTGTGGGGTTGTACACTTGCGGGTCGAATACCTTTTTGGAATAATTGTTTGGCGAATAATCCCCAGCGAGTATGCCTATATCCAGACAGAAAATAACCCCTACCTCAAGATCCTGCCACATTTGTTGGGCTTTGGTGGGTATTGGGATACCATCTTTTTTAACCATAGGCATGCCATTGGCCAAAATGTCAGGTGCAGGGAGCAAAGAAAATGCCGAGGCCATTCCCGCCTTTTTGATAAAACCACGTTTACTATCATTCATTTTTCAATCGATTTTGGATTTGTGTTTTGGAACCTGTTCGCTGTGCTTTACATTTTTAATGGATTTGAGATGGAAGGCTATGCGTATTTCGTTTTTTAGTTTTATGCCACGATTAAAGGGGATGGATTTAACGTTGTTCAAAGTGTGGATTAGGATGTGGCATTTGAGCCCCGACCTCGTTCCTCCACTGATGTAATAAATCAACGAGTTCCTTTACTTTTTCAGGTGCTGCTTTGGATAGATCATTTTGTTCCCCAATATCCTTCCGCACATCGTACAACTCAACATTCATATCCTCATAAAATTCTATTAGTTTGTAATCCCCTAGGCGTACCGCTCCCGAGGGACGACCTCCCAACCCCCCGCTATAATGTGGATAATGCCAGAAAATAGGCCTTGTTGTTTGATTTTTGCCCTCCAATATGGGTTTAAGGCTAATACCGTCCTTATGCTGGTGGGGTACCCTATCCATACCCGCGATATCCAGTAGGGTAGGGTAGAGATCCGTACTGGTTACGGGAAAATGGGAAGAGGATCCTTCCGGGATTCGTTTGGGCCATTTGATAATGAACGGTTCCCGTATTCCACCTTCATAGAGGTAGCCCTTGCCGGCCCTTAAGGGTAGGTTGGAGGTGGGAATTTGTTCCATAGCATTGCTCGTTGCCATGCCCCCGTTATCCGAGGTAAATACAATGATGGTATTTTCCGTGAGTCCGTTTTTTTCGAGGCACTGCAACAAACGTCCTACATTTTCATCCATGCTTTCGATCATTGCTGCATATTGTGGCTTATTTTGTCTGTGCTTATAAAATGTTCCTCCGTCTTGGGAAAAGGATTCCTCATCGGTAAATCTTTCCGAGAACTTTTGAGTATACTTTTTTACCTTTTCGGGCTTTCCCTGCATGGGTAGGTGCACCGTATAAAACGATAAATAGGCAAAAAAAGGAGCATCTTTGTTCGCATCTACAAATTGAATGACCTCATCGGTTAGCCGGTCCGTAAGGTATTCGTCTTTAGGGCCATCGGTTAATTGCGGATTTTCATAAGGCGAAAAATAGCCCCCACTCGGGTGTCCGGTCTGGTTTCCGCCCCTATTGATATCAAAGCCCTGGAATTGTGGATAGTATTCATCCTTTTCCCCGAGATGCCATTTTCCGGCAAACAGGGTTTTGTAGCCCGCATCCTTGAATGCTTCGGCAAGGGTGTATTCTTCCAAAGGGAGCTGCAGTTCAAAAGGTTGGGAGGCCAATTTTTGATGCTTATGGGGCCCATAATGCCGGTTTCCGGGGATCCAATCGGTAAGATGTAACCGGGCGGGATATTTTCCGCTCAGGATAGCGGCCCGAGTAGGGGAGCAGACGGGACTTGCCGCATAGGCATTGGTAAAGACCATTCCTTCTGCCGCCAAGGCATCCACATTGGGCGACTCGTAACTGTTACTGCCATTGTACCCCAAATCGGCATAGCCTAGGTCATCTACCAAGATGAACACAAGGTTGGGTTTTTCCGTATTAGCCGTGTTGCTGCACCCCAGGATGAGTAGAGAACAAAACAGTAACACTATAGGACACGGGCTATTTTTTATTTTTGACATAGTTTAATTTTACGGTCATTTTCCTATTGGTCCTGAACCGTACATGATTCATGGCATTGAGCTATGATATTGATTCCAGAACATCATACGCCATGAACAGCTAGCATACTTCAAAAAGTACCTTGATTTTTGATGATTCATTGGATTCAAGTGGTCAACGCTCCAAGAAAACAAACAGCCACCTAATAGAGAAGCGATGACTGTTTGAAATCTCCACTAACTCAACTCACACTATTTTTAATCCCACCCTGGATTTTGGGTAAGTAAATCATTGGATTTAACGATTTCTGCCGGCGGAATAGGGGCCCAATAGGCCTTGTCATTCCATTTTCTAGGCCCCCATTGGGGTTGAATGTCCACCACATTGTGCTCATAGGTTACCGTTTCGGCAATACCTGTGATGCCGCCATCCGTGCGTGTGATTTTTGTTCCCTTGGGTTGTTTTTCAAATAACTCCTGCCCCAACATCCATCTTCTGCCATCTTGCCATCTGTGTCCTTCAAAAACCAATTCGATACGTCTTTCATAATGGTAGGCTCTCCATAAATCGGCTCCGGTAACACTTGCCGCAATCGGGGGCATTTCAATACCGGGTCTATTTCTTACCCGGTTCAGGGCGGCGCGGGCTTCATCCTCATCGCCCAATTGTAACTGCGCTTCCGCATAATTCAGTTCAAATTCCGCCAATCTAAAGAACACCCAAGGCGTTGTATTTTCCTCTGGTGGTCCGCCATCGGCATATTTCCTAAAGTTGTATCCCCCTTGGGAATTACATCCGAATCCAATAACTCCTCCTATGGAAACATCCGCTCCCACTGCGGATTGATCGGGCGATTGCCAATACTGATGTATGTGATCCGGTGTCGTTATCGAGGAAAACTCGGCCCCTTGGTACAATATGCTTTTGTAAAATCGGGGATCACGGTTTACGTAGGGGTTTTGTTCATCATATCCCGAAGCTGCATTAACGGTCAATAGATCCTCCTCATACGGATATTGGCCATCCGCCATCTGATATTGGTTTATCAAATCTTGTGTCGGCTGAATCCGTGTAAATCCTCCATGGGTACACCCCAGAATAGCCCTACCCGCCCGTTCTCCAATTTGTGGAGCGGCATCACTATAGGTTCTAGCGAAGATGGTAGAGCTGGTATTTTGCGTGCCTTGTAGAAAAATGTTTTCATAGGGCGTATTCAAGTCATAATGGCCCAGATCCAGTACGGCTTTGTTGGCATCCCGGGCCGCCTCCCATTGGGCGGTGGTACCCTCCGCCCCATCATTGTACAATTTACTGGCCAAATACAGGGTTAATCTCCCTTTTAAGGCCAGGGCCACATCCTTGTTTATTCTACCTATAACGGCCTCGTTTCCCTTTTCCGGCAGTTCCGTCAGGGCCTGTTCCAACTCCTCAAGGATAAACGATCCCGTTTCCTGAATGGAACTCCGGGCGGGAATATCCGCCGCACTTTCCAAATCGTAGGTCTGGGTAACTAGGGGAACACCGCCATAGGTACGCAATAGATCAAAATAGACCCAAGCCCTAATATAGCGCATTTGTCCGGTCAAGTCTTGCAAGGCATCCACATTAAGGTCGTTGGGGTTTCCATTGATCTTATCCAAGAACAGGTTCACATTTCGTATGGTCGTGTACGAGTTTACCCATAAATCCCTAGTAAATTGTTCCCCTCTGGAAGAAACATAATTGTCATTTACGAAATCCGAATATATGGCCTCTCTTCCCTGTCCATTATCGGTAATGGCTTCATCTGCCGGGTTTAGATCAAATTTATCAGGGAAGGCCCTCCCATAGTTATTGTTTACAAAGTTGGTCAACAATGCCAAATCCGTAAAAACATCAAGTTCAGAGAGCGATGTTACGGGCTTAAGGTCCAATAGGTCGTCGGAGCAAGCGACCAACATCATAAGGCTTAAACCCGTACCTAAAATGTTATATGTATGTTTCATAATTTGTTTTTTATTGTATTAAAAACTTATGTTAAGCCCGGCTGTGATGGTCCTAAAAGCAGGCTGATAATAGAGATTTAGGGCGTTAAAGACTTCAGGGTCGCCAAGTCCGAAATCTTTGAATTTGGAAAATGTGAACAAGTTGTTTCCGTTTACATAGACTCGAGCCCTGGTAAGTCCAACTTCGGCAATCAATTTTTCCGGTAGGGAATA
>JBCBSN010000195.1:0-8836 GCA_039819225.1 Bacteroidota bacterium
GGGCAACAATACCGACATAAGACCAATATTGGGTCGGTATGATGCCGGTATGGGCATTCTCATATTAGGTGATGTTAAAGATGAGTACCTAAATGCATCTACTGCGGAGTATGGTATACCATTAAATGGAACAATTCGCGATTTAAAAACAATAGAGTTGCAAAATGGGGATAGAATTTTATTGGCAGCGCATAATGATGGACCGTTGGAATTGTATAAATATTAATAAAAATGACAACTTCCCAAAATACGTTTTGGAAATCAAATGAATTTTGAAAGTTGATAAACCGTAGATGGGAACAGCAAACAAGAGAATCAAAAGTATCATATTGATAGCTGTACTCTGTTGTTTGGGTTTGGTGCTATTTTTTAAACAATCGGCAGAACCTGAGGGTACTTATGTTCCTATTGCCACAAACCAAAATAATGGCTATGCATATGCAGGGTCTTCCACATGCGTTGCCTGCCATAAGGATATTTATGAACAACATAAAAATACGGCTCATTTCAATACTTCAGGATTAGCTACCAATGCAACAGTAAAAGGAAGTTTTTTGAAAGGCGAAAACCGCTTTGAGTTAAATGAATATGTTACCTATCATATGGTGGAGAACGAAGGTAAGTTGTTTCAAAATGCCTATATAAACGGTATTGAACGAAAATCTGAAACCTTCGATGTTTTTGTGGGTAGTGGTACTAAGGGTCAGACTTATCTATATTGGGCGGAGGACAAATTGTTTCAGTTGCCCGTCTCTTACCATATTGCGGTAGATGGATGGATCAATAGTCCTGGATACCCCAATGATAAACCCTTATACAATAGACCGGTCTTAACAAGATGTTTGGAATGTCACAGCACTTATTTTGAAAATAAAGTCCCTAAAGATGTTTGGAGCAATGAATTTTCAAAGGAAAAAAGCATCTACGGTATAGATTGTGAAAGTTGCCATGGCCCCTCCCATGACCACGTGGAGTATCACACAGAACATCCGGAAGAGCTACTTGGCAAAAACATAAAAAGTTGGTCAAAGTTGAGCAGAAAAAAGCAGTTGGATGGCTGTGCACTTTGCCATTCCGGAAGAAGGGTGATGAAATCGGCACCATTCAGTTTTATGCCAGGAGATGATTTAGAAAACTTTTCCACCCCTGATTATAGCCCAGGAGATATAGCAACACTTGATGTACATGGTAACCAATATGGCCTGTTGACCGCTAGCCAATGCTTTATCAACAGCGATGAAATGACCTGTGTGACCTGTCACAATCCACATAAAAAGGAAAGAAATGATTTGAAGACATTTTCATTACGGTGTATGGGTTGTCATGATGACATTGTCCAGACTAGTGGTCATATGACAGAATTTGGAACGGAAACCTTGGATAACTGTATCGATTGTCATATGCCAAAAATGGCATCAAACGTTTTAACATTTCTTACAGGTAAAAGTGACATTCCAGATTCATTAAAAGTAAGGACCCACTTAATTGGTATATATGATTTAGCTTTTGCAAAAGAAGTGGCAGAGATAGAAGAATGGATCGAAGGAATAGATAGTAATCAATAACTACAAACAATTTAAATTAACAATGAAGAAAATTCCAATTTTAATGTTGTTAGTATTTGTTTCTGTCCCGTTAGGTTACGGTCAGGGAAAAAAAGTGAGCGTAGAAATAGAAATACAACCTGGTGAATACTGGTGGGGCGGAGCGGTAAATGATGGCCGTAGTATGCCCTACCAACAAGGTTTTTCATATGATATGTATGGCAACAATAAAAGCAATCAGGTGCAACCTCTTTTGATTTCCAACCAAGGAAGGGTTATATGGTCAGAAGATCCCTTTAAGTTCACTTTTAAGGAGGGAATCCTTCAAGTGGAAGGAAGGGGTAAAATTGAACAAGCCCGGGGAGGAAGTTCTTTAAAGGATGCGGCATCATACGCATCAAAGACCTACTTTCCCACAAATGGCAAGATGCCCGATGAATTATTGTTCTCCGCTCCCCAATACAATACTTGGATCGAGTTGATGTACGACCAAAACCAAAAAGATATCCTTACATACGCCCATGATATCATTGACAATGGTTTTCCTCCTGGGGTACTGATGATCGATGACAACTGGCAAGAAGACTATGGTAAATGGAACTTCCATCCAGGCCGTTTTCCCGATCCAAAGGCCATGATAAACGAGTTGCACGGACTAGGCTTTAAAGTAATGCTTTGGGTGTGCCCCTTTGTAAGCCCAGATACGGATGTGTATCGTGAGCTAACAAAGAAGAAGTACTTTTTGCTGAATCCTGATGATGCAAAAGTTGCCCAAGCCCCTTGGATCAATGGGCCACAACCTGCAATGATCTATTGGTGGAATGGCGTAAGTGCCTTACTGGACCTATCCAATCCGGGAGCTGAGACCTGGTTCAAGGCAGAACTCCAAAGCTTGGTGGATGAGTACAAGGTGGATGGTTTTAAGTTGGATGCCGGGGATACGTATTTCTATCCTGATTTCTTGGTAAGTCACAAAAAGAATACCACCCCCAATGAGCATACGGAGCTTTTTGCAAAAATTGGGCTGGATTTTCCCTTAAATGAGTACCGTGCCACTTGGAAGATGGCCGGGCTTCCACTCGCACAACGATTGAGTGACAAAGGGCACAGTTGGAACGACATAAAATCACTGATTCCCAATATTACGGCCCAGGGTCTAATGGGTTATGCCTTTACCTGTCCTGATATGATCGGTGGAGGAGAGTTTATGTCTTTCCTCAATGCAGAAACCATAGATCAGGACTTGATCGTACGTTCGGCCCAGACCCATGCCTTGATGCCGATGATGCAATTTTCTGTGTCGCCCTGGCGCATTTTGGATACCGAACATCAAGAGGCCGTAAAAAAAGCGGTCGCACTTCGCAAAGCGTTTACACCTACCATTATGGAATGGGTACACAAGGCCTCCGAAACAGGGGCGCCTATTGTGAGGAATATGGAGTATGCGTTTCCGGGAGAAGGATTTGAAAAAAACACCGATCAGTTTATGTTGGGCGACAACATTTTAGTTGCTCCGGTTCTTACCAAAGGTGCAGTGAAAAGATGGGTTCAGCTTCCAAAAGGTAGATGGGAAGATCAAAACGGTAAGAAATTTAGAGGAGGAAGAAAAGTCGAAGTAGATGCTCCCTTGGATGTACTTCCTTATTTCAAAAAACTGTGACATTCATCAGGTAATCAACCGATATTAAAACAATCTAACGATAAAAGAAAAAATCAAGTCATACCTCTTCCAATCAACCCGGCTGTTGCTGTTGTCGTTCATAGTGCTCTTTTTTGTCAAGTGCGGAAGTCAACAATCGAATGAAGGAAGCCAAGCTCAGAAGAAGCCAAATATCATTTACATTCTAGCGGATGATCTGGGGTATGGCGATTTGAGTTGTCTGGGGCAGCAAAAGTTCAGCACGCCCAATATCGACAAGTTAGCTTCCGAGGGCATGCTCTTTACACAACATTATTCCGGATCAACAGTCTGTGCGCCCTCCAGGAGTACACTGATGACAGGGCTACACACTGGCAATACCCCAGTTAGAGGAAATAGAGGAAAGGTAGTTACCGCATCTGAAGGCCAGCACCCACTTCCTGCATCGAGCTATACGGTGGCGGAGCTGCTCAAAAAACAGGGGTATATAACAGGGACTTTTGGTAAATGGGGATTGGGTTTTCCTGGCTCGGAAGGAGATCCTCTTAAGCAGGGGTTCGATGCATTTTATGGGTACAACTGCCAGAGCCTGGCACACAATTATTATCCGTATCATCTATGGGACAATGATAGCAAGATCATAATTACTGAAAACGAGGGTACCAATGAAGGGGCCTATGGTCCGGACCTGATCCACGAAAAAACCTTGGAATTCATTGAGGAAAATAAGGACAAGCCTTTTTTTGCCTATGTACCCAGCGTCATTCCCCATGCAGAATTGAAAGTGCCAGAAAGCTATATGGAAAGGTTAAGGGAAAAGTTTAAGGAGGAAAAAGGCTTTGAAGGTTGTGATCCGGGCTGTAAAAGATATAAGACGGGGGGATATGGGTCGCAAGCCGAACCGCGTGCTGCCTTTGCCGGAATGATGACGCTGCTGGATGAGCAGGTAGGCGAAATTGTAGCCAAAGTCAAAGAGCTCGGCTTGGAGGATAACACGCTCATCGTATTTACATCCGATAATGGTCCGCATGTAGAAGGCGGAGCAGACCTGGACTTTTTTGATGGGAATGGTATTTTAAAAGGTCACAAGCGAGATCTGTACGAGGGAGGAATCAGGGTTCCTATGATCGCTCGATGGATCGGTAAAATAAAACCAGGTGTAACATCCGATCATATTTCCGCCTTTTGGGACGTACTACCCACGTTTGCGGAGATTTCAGGAGCTGAAACCCCTGAAAACGTAGATGGGATTTCATTTTTACCAGAGCTGTTAGGCAAGGAACAAACCAAGCATGAATACCTCTATTGGGAATTTCATGAGAAAGGTGGAAGAAGGGCCATTCGAAAAGGCAAGTGGAAAGTGGTGGCCTATGATGTGAAGAAAGAGAAACCCAAACCAGTAGAGCTTTATGACTTGGATGCTGACCCTTCTGAAGTCAATAATGTAGCGGATGTGCACCCGGAAATTGTGGAAGAAGCCTTGGCTTTGATGAAAAGAAGAACGCCTTCAGAAATTGAGGGATGGAATTTTGATTAAAAGGACGTGTGAAAAAAGGACTATGCAGTGCGCCTCTTAACTAATGTTTAATATGAAAGCGATTAAAGGAATTTTTGGTATTGCACTTATACTAAGTGTAGGGTGTGCCGACAAGAAAGAAGTTTCTCAGATTGAAGATGGTCAAACGGACAGTAACACCATACGGATTAGTATAGATCCAGGTACAATCTATCAAACGATTGAGAGTTTTGGTGCTTCAGACGCATGGACCATTCAATTTGTAGGGAAAAACTGGCAGGATGACAAGAAAGAGACGATTTCAGAGCTATTGTTCAGTACGGAAGTAGACGCAGCAGGAAACCCCAAAGGGATTGGATTAACGAGTTGGAGATTCAATATCGGGGGTGGGAGCGCTGAACAAGGGGAATCCAGCAACATTAAGACTGACTGGCGAAGGTCGGAATCCTTCATCGATGAAAATGAAAATTATGATTGGAACAAACAGCTGGGCCAGCAATGGTTCTTGGAAAAAGCAAAAGCGCATGGAGTGGTACACTTTACAGCCTTTGTAAATAGCCCGCCGGTCGTATACACCAAAAATGGCAAAGCGTATTCAGAAGATGGAAACTCGGCAAACATTGCCAGCGACAACTATGAAAAGTATGCTGATTTTTTGGTAGCGGTACTAAAGAATGTCGAAGAAAAAACAGGGGTACATTTCGACTACCTAAGCCCTTTCAATGAGCCACAATGGGAATGGAGGTGCTGCAAGCAAGAAGGCTCACCATGGAATAACGATGAGCTGGCCGCAGCTACCAGGGTCATCGATGCGGCCATTACCAGAGAACAACTTTCTACCAAAATAGAAGTAACCGATGCAGGTCAACTTAATTTTTTATACGGAAACGACGGTGATGCTCGTAGGAACGATCAGCTGATCAATTTATTCAGCAGTGGTTCGGACATATACATTGGAGACTTTAAAAATGTAGCCAAGGCCATAGCCGGGCATAGTTACTTTACCACATATGATATCAATAAGCTGGTCGACACCCGAAAGTCACTTGCCAGCAAGATTCAGGAAGTAGATCCATCACTGAAGTTTGTGATGTCCGAATATTGTGTGTTGGAAGACAATGAAGAAATAAAAGGAGCAGGGCTTGATCTGGGAATCGATCCGGCACTTTATACGGCCAGGGTTATCCATGCGGATATGATACTTGCCAATGCGGTTTCCTGGCAGTGGTGGCTGGCTGTCAGTCCATATGAGTATAAAGATGGTTTGGTCTATATCGATAAGGACAAAGGCAATGGAAACTATTATGAATCCAAGCTTTTATGGGGATTCGGGAACTATGCAAGGTTCATAAGGCCAGGAATGCAAAGAGTAGAGGTGGAGAGATCAAATCAAATAAGCATTTCAAATATGGGAGATTTACTGTCTTCAGCATATGCTTCATCGGACGAATTGGTAGTTGTAGTGGTAAATCAAATTCAGGCAGATAGGACTATTGTTTTTGACAACTTGGATACTGGGAAATACAATAAGATCACCATGTACGAAACCAGCGCGGAAAAGAATTTGGAATTGACCAAAGTTATTGATGATCTCGAACAAGAATTCGTTGTTCCCAAGCGATCCATTGTTACGTTTCTGATACAATGATTTGACACTAACATGAATCAATATCGGTTACACAGATAGAAAGTAGGTGTTTTAATCCTTGATAAGAATTGAACATCCGAAGCATATATAAAAGAGTATTTAATTAATTATTCATAAATCATGACTAAAAACATCACATTTATCTTTTCAATGAGTTTTTTCTTAGCGCTTGTTACGTACGCGCAAGACTTCTCTACACTACCTGACTGGGAAAACCCTGCAGTAAGCCAGGTCAATACCGAACCCGCGAGGGCAAGTTTTTATCACTACAATGGTACTTCGCTAAATGAAGCTCCTGAACAATTGGAAAATTACAAATCCCTCAATGGTATCTGGAAGTTCAACTGGGCCGCCAAACCTGCGGATCGCCCAACAGCATTCTACGAGGAAGACTATGATGTGTCCCAGTGGGATGAGATAGATGTTCCGGCAGACTGGCAGATGAGAGGATACGGTTATGCTCAATACAGCAACATTACTTACCCATTCCCTAAAAATGCCCCTTACATTCCTCATGACAATAATCCGGTGGGGAGTTATAAAAAGAAAGTCAACCTACCCGCAGCTTGGAAAGGAAAGCAGGTATTTATCCATTTTGGGGGTGTTAACTCCGCTTTTTACCTATGGGTCAATGGAAAAAAGGTAGGCTACAGCGAGGACTCCAAAACACCCACGGAGTTTGATATTACCTCTTATGTTGCAGAGGGTGAAAATGACATAGCAGTAGAAGTATATCGGTGGTGCGACGGTTCGTATCTCGAAGATCAGGATTTTTGGAGGTTGAGCGGTATAGAACGTGAAGTGGTCCTTTACACTACGGAGAAAGTACGGCTGAGTAATGTAAGTGCTATTGGTTCGCTGGATAAAACCTATACCAAAGGAGAACTATCCGTTACCGTGGCGGTGAAAAACCACCTTTCTTCCAAAGCAGGGAAATTGAATGTCAAGACAGAATTGTTGGATGGCAATCAAGTGATCCATACGCTTAATGGCGTACCCGAGGTTACAGAGGAAGGATTAGCTGTTAAGTTGTCTGCAAAAGACCTATCCGTTCAAACTTGGTCAGCAGAGACTCCCAAACGCTATCAATTAAAAGTGTATTTGACCGATGCGAAGGGAACGCAATTAGATGCCACAACATTCCATATAGGTTTTAGGACCAGCGAAATTAAAAATGGCCAGCTGTTGGTGAATGGTCAGCCCATTTTACTAAAAGGAGTCAATCGCCACGAGCATGACCCGATTGACGGGCATGTGGTGACCAGGGAAGATATGCTGGCGGATATCAAAGATTTTAAGAAGTACAACATAAATGCGGTGCGTACATCGCACTACCCCAACCACCCCATGTGGTATGACCTGTGCGATGAGTATGGTATTTATGTCATTGATGAGGCGAACATAGAGTCGCACGATTACGGCTATGCAAATGGCGTAACCCTAGCACAACAACCCATGTTTGCGGATCAGCATATGGGACGGATACAGCGCATGGTATACCGAGACATTAACCACCCATCCATCATCTTTTGGTCTATGGGAAATGAAGCAGGTAACGGTGATAATTTCCGAGGACCTTATGAGTGGATCAGGGAATATGATCCTTCCAGACCCATTCACCATGAACGCTCCGGCCGTCCAGGAAAAAACAGCTACAAACCACGCACCACCGATGTGATCAGCTGGATGTATGAGCTTATTCCAGATATTCAGAAAAAACATCTGGATTTAGATGCGGGCAAGCCCGATGACGAAAAGCGCCCCTTCATCTGGTGTGAATACAGCCATGCCATGAGCAATAGTAATGGTAATATCGCCGATAACTGGGAATGGGTACGAGCAACCCGACAGGCCCAGGGAGGGTTCATTTGGGATTGGATGGATCAAGGGCTTCAACTTGAAACCGAAGCGGGTGAAATCTACTACGGCTATGGAGGGGACTTTGAACCGGAAGGCGTTCACAACGATGATAATTTTTGTGCCAATGGAATCATAGGGTCGGATCGGGAACCGCATCCGGGTGTATGGGAAGTAAAAAAAGTATATCAATCCATTCAATTCAAGCAGTCAGATAAAACGACCTACGCGATTTTCAATGAAAATTTCTTTACCACCACAGAAGGTCTTAAAATAAGCTGGCAACTATTGGAAGGAGGTACTATGGTAAAAGAAAAAACACTCTCCATAGATCCTATCGCTCCACAGGCAACCGCTTCGGTTTCCCTTGATTTTGATTACGATCTGAAAGCAAACCAGGAGTACTTTGTCAATTTCCTGGTGACTTTGTCGAAACCCACAGTGCTGCTAGAACCAGGTCATAAAGTCGCTTCAGACCAGTTTTTAGTGCAAGAAGGCTCGAAATCTGATGCGCAAATCCCATTGGCCTCAAAAATGAAGATAAAGTACGATAAGCAATCGGGAGCCTATACCATAACGGGTGATGGTTTCACCTACGCTTTCGGAAAAGAGGGCTATGGTTTAAAGTCGAT
>JBCBSN010000196.1:0-8791 GCA_039819225.1 Bacteroidota bacterium
TTGGGCACATCCTCATAGTAGGCAAAACAACTATCCAAATATACCTTGGCCATCTTTGGTTCGTCCAATTCCCTGTACGTGGAACTCATCAGATAATAGGTATCTACAAGATAGGCCCTGTCCAACAAACCCTCTTTCACAAGTTTTTTTCGTATGTCCAGTGATATTTGCAGGTATTCAAATGCCTGTTCCTTTCTTTTATAAAAACTGTACAAACGCCCCAAGAGACCATAAACCGTGGCCCTAAGGAAATCATTGTTCACATCATCCGCCAAAAAGAGGGCGTGCCAAAGGGAGTCATAGGATTTGGAATAATCTACACGTTGCCCATAGGAAAAAGGCATTTCCAAAAGGGCATACACGGCGGATACCGTATCCCCTTTTTGCAAAGCCTCTTCATGGACGTTTTGAAGAATAGTTATGGCAGTATCCGGATCGCGATATCTAATTTCCCTTGCATTCTTTAGTATATCCGAGTAAGAAAGGGAATCCTGTTGTATTTCATTGGCATTCAAAGAAATAGCCCATGTTAAAAAAACGAATATGTTGAATAGGCGATATGTATATGTTTTAAAGGGAAGCATTATTGGTGGGTTTTGCCCTTACCTTGAACAATTGGTGTTGATGGTTGTTATTAACGACTAGCACAAAACTATAATCCCCGTTTTGTAAAAACATCATATTCCGTATATCCCTATCCGCAAAGAAACCGGATTCCGAATGGGGCACTTTGTAAAAAATACCGTTTCCCCGTTCTTTTAAAAAAGTACCAATACCTGCATCTGCCCTGGTGGTCTCCACCTCGGATTGATAATTGTTCCCCGCCAACAATAGATCCCTTTTCCCATCGCCGTCAAAATCCTCAAAAAGAATGCTATTAATGGGCGATTTTTGAACACTATTATCAAAAGGCTCAAATGAAAAGCCACCATCGGAGGTATTCCTAAAAATACCCGATCTAAATTCCGTTGCCTTATAATGAAGTGCGTTCTGGATGCCTTTACCTACAATACCCTCCAGATTTTTGGTCGCAAAATCAGTGTAGGTAGGTATCTTTTGGGCAAGACCGGGCAATTGCTGGGTCATGCAGGTTTTTCCTCGCACTGGAACCTGCCTTCCTTTGTATTCCTTGGCAAGGATTATATCTTCCGAGCCGTTAAGGTCAAAATCGGAGGTATACACCTCAAAGGGTTTTTTGTAGGAGGCGTGAAATTTATAATTAAGGCCCAGGTTTCCGGCTACAATATCCTTGTCCCCGTCCTGGTCTATATCTGCCACAAACAGTTTATTCCACCATCCCACTGCACTAGACAATGCCGGATAGGCCTCGTCTTTTACCAAGGTGTTGTCCTTATTCAGAAAAACCTGTATTCCCATCCATTCCCCCGTGAGCACCAAATCCATTTTTTGATCATCATCCATATCGGCCCACACCGCATCGGTAACCAAACCAAGAGTATCCAAACCAGGAGCAGATTTTTTATTGGCGATGGAAAAGGTTCCATTATTGTTCTCCAACAAAAGGCTACTTGCCGGATGTGGATACTTACCCGTAATTACCCTTCCCCCGATAAAAAGATCCGTATCCCCGTCCCCATCATAATCCATAGGCCTTACCACGGAACCCGCAATACCTACTTTGGGCAAAGCTTCCAGGGATCTTAAAAAATTACCCTTGCCATCGTTTAGATAAAGTCGATCTACAAGTAATTCAGGATTTTGATAAAACTCATAGCTTCCACTGACCACATATAAGTCTTGATCTCCGTCATTATCCGCATCAAAAAAAGTAGCCCCTACATCCTCATATGCCCTATCCTCTTCAAGTGCCGAAATACGTTTGTTTTTAAACTCTCCCGTGCCCGTAGCCATTACAATTTGTCCGGCCTGGTCGGATCCCCCTCCTAAAAACAGATCATCATAACCATCATTGTTCAAATCCGCCTTTGCCACCCCGGGACCGGTTTGGGATAATTTATGCGGTAGCAGGACCTGGAGGTCAAAATCATTAAAATAGGGGTCTTCATGTGTCCAATCGAAATTTTCTTGGGTAAAAATCGTTTCATCTCCCCGAAAATCCGCTAGGGGTCTTTGTTCTGCAAATCGATAGTTCATGAACAACCATTGGTTGGCCTTTACATCTTCAAGTACCTGAACTTTGCCGTCCGGCCAGATCACTTCCATCTTTTTTGCCGAAAGTTGGTCTCCCATTCCAAAATGAACGGAATTTGGCATAGATGACAGAAATCCGCGTGTATTGACCAACTGTCTCACCTGCATGGAATCATTGTTAAAATACAATTTCACCTTGGCCCCAACCCCGTATAGGTTGGTAGGAGGGCCATCAAAATTTACCTTTAACCAATAATTGCGTTCATAGGGGTTCATTTTATTGTTCCGCAAAAGGGTAACCTCGTCATTAATGTTGTTGACCACCACGTCTAAATCCCCATCATTGTCCAAATCCGCGTACAGGGCACCGTTGGAAAATGAAGGGGCATTATCCGTCCATTGGCCGCTTACGTCCTCAAAAGTCATATCGCCCTTGTTCCTAAAGAAATAATTCCTGAGCTTCTGTTGGGGCAACATTTGAGCATACTTCAAGAAATCCTCGTCCGTAGGTTTACGTTGATTGGCACGAAGCATCTCCAAGGTCTCCGCTAGTTTGTCCCTATCCATGACATCGCGGAAAACCCCATTTGTTACAAAAATGTCATTGAACCCATCCAGGTCAAAGTCGGCCGCAAGTATGGCCCAACTCCAATCCGTATCAGCCATCCCGGCCATCTTCCCTATTTCACTAAAGGTGCCATTGCCATTGTTTATTTGCAGCATATTGTGCATGTATTGATGATGATACCCTTTGTTAACCATGAGTTCAAACTGGTCCACTGAGGTCATCCCCATAGTGGTCTTTGATCGAAAGTAGTCCTCAGGGTTCATATCCAAGGTCATAAGATCTAATAACCCATCGTTATCCATATCGGCCATATCACCACCCATACTATTAAAGGACATGTGTTTGAACATATGATCCCGAGATTCCGTAAAAGTGCCATCCCCATTATTGATATAGGCCAGATCCGGCGCATTAAAATCATTACAGACATAGATATCGGGCCAGCCGTCATTGTTAAGGTCCCCAATTTGTGGATTAAGGCCAAAGCCGATATCGAACTGAAGTCCCGCTTTTTCCGAGATATCGGTAAAATGGCCCGAACCGTCATTTTCATATAATCGATCGCTCCCTTTGAGTTCCAAGGTCTTCGGATCTTTTTGGATTTTCTCCAAATCCACAACTTGCGTTCTACTGGTAATGTCCGGGGTATTGGATATGTAAACATCCAGATCGTTGTCCTTATCAAAATCAAAGAAGGTGGCCTGTATGGCCCGGTTGGCATCGGCCAGGCCAAACTCTTCGGCCCGTTCCGTAAAGGTCTCGTCCCCATTGTTCACATAGAGCAGGTTGGCGAACTTATCGTTGTCGTCCTTCCACCCGCCCCGGCACACGTAAATATCCAACATGCCATCATTGTTCACATCTACCATGGTAACCCCTGTATTGAAACCTTCGTTTCTGGAAATTCCCGCGGACTCGGTGATATCCTTAAAATGCAATCCGCTGTGGTTCAAGTATAAACGGTCCTGTCCTGAATTGGAAACAAAATAAAGATCTACATAGCCATCGTCATTGATATCCCCTGCCGCTACCCCACCACCGATATAGGTGTACATATATTGGTAGTAGTTGGACTCCACGGTCTCCCCAAGAGTGTTTACAAAATCGATCCCTGATTCTTTGGATGTTATTGTAGTGAAGATTTGTAGATGGGGGCCTTTTGATGTTGTTTTATTCTCCTCGGAATCCGATCCGGAACAGGAAACTAGGCACAATACGACCAGCGTGCAAATGGAAAAAATCTTTACGGACAACCTGAATTGGCATATTCTTGGTGATACCACAGAAAAGTGTTTTTATAAATAGTTAAAATACAAAAAATTAAGGGTAAAAGACAGCAAAAAGCAAAGCGGTAAGATGTAAACACCTTACCGCAGCTCTCAGATTGCACAAACTAACTCAACTATCAATTCGCTAGATTGGGAAGGCGTTCCACTTCCGGGGCGGGCAAAGGTGCAAAATAGTTATCCGTACCCAAAGATCCCAAGATAGGGTTGGATGGCGCTTCCAATGGAAAGGGCGTGGGATTTCCATCCCCATCGAACATAGTTCCTATGGATACCCTTGGATCCCGAGCATCTCCCCCAAGTGCGGCTTGGACCTGTTCTTTTCTTACCAAATCGTTATAACGCAAATACTCGCCTGCCAGCTCCCATTTTCTTTCCGCATAAGCAAGGTCTTCAATATTGCCATCCGCGGCACTAACAGGTGGCAACCCAGCCCTTTCCCTTACGTCGTTCAAGGCCTGCCAAGCATCCGCTCCAGCAGTACCGGCTTCTCCCGAGGCTTCGGCATAAATAAGGAGTAACTCGGCATAGCGCATATAGTAATCATTGCGGTCACTTTGAAAACCGATCCAAGTACCTTCTTCAAAAGGACCTACTATTTTACGGAACACCGGGTTTTGTTGATCGGCAAATTCTGTCCATGGCAAGGAATCTACAGGTTCATCGGAACCATTGGCAATAATGTTCCCATCTTCCTTTAAGGGCATCGCTAAATGGTAAGTAGCATCCTTTCTAGGACCTTCCGGAAAATCCTCGAAAAAACGGATTTCCGCAAAGGTCTCCTGCCAACCATTGGTAGGGGCCCCAGAGGGGAGGCCCAATTTCCCATGCTTTCGGTTGGCCAGGCCACAACTATTGCAATAGGCAATAGTAAATATACCTTCCGTATTGAATCTCCCGGCAATGGTGTAGAGGCTCGCCATATCCGCTACCAGGGCAAAACCGTGGTCATTTGCATTATCCATCACCATCCGAGCACTGGCTGCGGCCTCCGCATATTTGCTTTCATCCTTGACCGGAAAACCGGCCCAATCCAAATAAAGGCGAGCCAAAATGGCCCGTGCCGAACCACTGTTAGGTCTTGAAGCCCCAAGATTACTGGATACGGGCAGCAAGGCTTCGGCCTGTAGCATATCGCTTTCGACCTGTTGGTAGACCTCAACTTGGGAAGCCCTTCCAATTTCCGGGTCTAATTCTAAACTTAGTGGCAGTGGGATCCGCCCATGGATACGGGCCAAATGATAGAACATGAGACCCCTTAAAAAATAGGTTTCCCCAATTAATCTATTCTGTTCCGCTGCGTTGCCCAAATCGGCGCCTTCTACATTGGTCAGCACCGTATTGGCAGCAAATACCATGGAATAAACGGCACTATAATTTTGGGCACTTCTTCCGTTCGTAGCCAACACATTTCTCTGATCGTACTCCCTAAAATCGGCCTTGTTACTGGCCCTATGGGTTGTAATGTCATCCCCGGACCAACCATTTACATAAAAGGTGGTCATCCAGGCAGCCAAGCGCAACTGTCCGTAAATACCAGTAACGGCCAAATCCAGTTCGTCAATGGTCGTATACGGTACTGCGGCCAAGTCTACTCCTGTGGGATTTTCTTCCAAATCAAACTGTTCGCATCCCATAAATGCTACCGAAAATAACACAAGGGCCATAATCCAAAGCCTGGGGCCCGTTAGTTTCATAATTCTCTTTATTTCCATAATTATTTTATTTTTAGTGAGTTGAGTTAGAATCCTACTTTTACGCCCAAGGTATATGTTCTGGGAATGGGGTATGCCCCAATATTGATACCCGTTGCCGCGTCATCGTTTTGCTGATTGGGCCTTCTGGAAAAAGCTTCCGGATCATAACCAGAGTAATCCGTAATCAAAAATAGGTTTTGTCCACTGGCATATATCTTTAGGGTAGTACCCTTAAGTCCTAATCCATCTTTAAAGGTATATCCCAATGCTAAGTTACTTAATCGTATAAAATCCCCCTTTTCGATATATCTAGAGGATTCAAAGAAATGAGGGAATGCCGGAATATCAGTCTCGTTTTGAGGGGTCCACTGGTTTACCTGATCCGCAGCTAGGAAACTACGGGAGTCTCCCAAACCGCCAGTAATGGCCGCTTGTTGTACATTGTAGACATCAAAACCATGCTGCCCTTGGATAAATATGTTCAAATCAAAGTTACCAAGAGAAATTGAGTTATTGAACCCCCAAGTAAGATCCGGAGTACCATTTCCAATAACGCCCTGCACCACCTCATTGTTCTCGTCCAAGAGATATCTTGCCTCACCGGACCTAGCAATTGGGTTTCCCTCTGAATTTAGTGGGATATCGTCCGTAGTCTTCCAAGTACCCAAAAAGGTAGCTCCTCTAAACTGGCTTAAGGGTGCGCCTACGTCAATAGAGTTCAATATATTTCCTTGTCCGCCGGGTGCTTGAAAATTGCCTGGCAAAGATTGCAAACCATCAAAAAGCTCGGTTACTTCATTTTTTACATAGGATACGGCCAAGTTAGTATTCCAGTTAAAACTATCATTATCTATGATATCGTAACCTAAGGTAAGGTCCACACCTGTGTTTTCTACAGTTCCGACGTTCCTTACCACACTGATATTTCCATTGTTTCCACCAAAAGTATCTGGCAGAGGGACAGGTAATAGGATATCGTCCGTAGTTTTTTGATACCCTTCAACGGTGAGATTTCCGCGCCCATTAAAAAAGCTAAGATCTACCCCCACATTTAACTGGGTAGTCGTTTCCCATGTAACATCAGGATTGCCCACACTATTAATGGGTGTACCCGGCTGAGCAGAGTTTCCATCAAAGGCAAAGTTATTAATTCCCAATTGGGTAAAGGTAGAAAAGGGGTCAATTCCTTGGTTACCTACCTGGCCCCATCCTGCCCTAAGTTTTAATCCAGTAAGCCCTTGGGAATCTCCCAAAAGGTCGTTAAGACTATAGGCTACCGCCACGGAAGGGAAGTAACCCCATCGTTCCGATTCCCTAAATACCGAGGAAGCATCCGCCCGGGCCGTTGCAGTTATAAACAAATCATCTCCCAAGATATATTCCGCACGTAACATAAATGAGGATAGTTCCCTAGGTATGAAATCGTTAAATACGGTTTGGCCCGCTACCGGGGCCAACTCGGCAAAAAAGAAATTTTTATCCTGTAACGTGAGATCGTTGGCATTAAAACCGCTACGTACCGTTTTAAAATTGGAGTATTCCTGTAATCCGGTAATCTTCAAATCGTGCTTCTCATTAAAGACCTTGTTCCAAGTTAGGATATTACTCAACTGTAAAGAAGTAAATCTATTGTTGGCAAAAGCGGTATGTGGCAACTGATCGTCCCCTACTTCCACTCTGTATTGTTGTACATTAAAACTATTGGATTGTCCTCCCAGAATCATTGAGTAGGTAAGATTATCCGTGATATTCCAATTAAGGTTCAACGTTCCGGTAATCCTATCGTCGAAATCCTCTATTAAGGTTTCTTCGAGGGTTCGTACTGGATTGTCGTTGAGGGAAGCAATACCTTTAATAGATCTAATATTATAATTGCCGTTCTCATCGAATACCGGTGTTGTGGGATCCCAGGTCAGTGCTTTATAAATAAAGCTACCCTGCCCATTTCCAAAAGTCTGGATATCGTTCCGCTGCTCCGCCTTGCTCCCAAAAATGTTTAACCCAATCTTTAGGTTGTCCTTTACTTGGGCCTCAATATTGGAACGTACCGTTAGCTGCTGATAACCGGTATTGATCACAATACCATCCTCGTCCCTGTAGTTCCCAGAAAGGAAGTAGCGAATATTTCCTTCCCCTCCGGAGGAACCGCTAGCCGAGACTTGTAGGTTATGGCTAAAACCTGTCCTCAATATCTCATCTTGATAGTTGGTTCCGCCATTGGCCTCTAGACCAGCTATCTCATCATCCGAAAATATTGGGTTTCCCCCCGTAATGGTCCTCCTTCCATTTTCAATCCGGGCAAAATCGGCCGGATTGTCCGCCAAGGTGGGCAATAATTCCGGTACCGTGGAGACCGTAGTAAAGTAATCCACATTGATTTGGCCTCTGCCGGAACCTCTTTTCGTAGTAATAATGATGACCCCGTTGGCACCTCGAACTCCATACACTGCAGTGGCCGAAGCATCTTTAAGGATATCCATGGAAGCAATGTCATTGGGGTTGATCGTAGCTAGGTCGCCACCAAGTACCCCATCAATAACCACCAAAGGGCTGTTATCGCCGGTAATGGAGTTTACCCCACGGACACGTACCCTAATGGCACCGCCGGGCTGTCCATTGGCCCTTGCCACCGTGACCCCCGCGGCCCGACCTTGCAGGGCTTCTTCTACCCTAGTGATGGGTTGGTCTTCATACGCCTCGGAAGTTACTGTGGAAACAGCACCCGTTAAGTCACTCTTTTTGGTGGTACCATAGCCAATGACCACTACCTCGTCCAACTGGCTGGTATCCGGTTCTAACTGTACATTAATACTGGTTTGGTCACCAACGGTAACATTTTGGGTGGCATAACCCAAATAGGAAACTGCCAGTACATCCGTCGGGGAGGCTTGGATTTGAAAGTTTCCATCAAAATCGGTGACTACTCCGGTGGTAGTCCCTTGGACCACAATATTGGCACCGGGAACGCCTACCCCGTTTTCGTCCGTTATAGTACCGGACACCGTTTGCTGCGCATAGGAAGATTGCATCCCCGCAAAAGAAAGAAATACTGCAAAAGCAAAACACTTCTTCCATAACTTCATGCATTGTTTTTTCATAATCAATACGGTTTAAGTTGAAATAGTTTG
>JBCBSN010000197.1:0-8784 GCA_039819225.1 Bacteroidota bacterium
ATTTGAGTTAGCGCCAAATTTGTTTCTTCCGCCCTCCTTTCTCAATTGCCTAGCTCAAATAATTTTTAACTAATGAAAACAAAACCTATTGGAATCGTATACTATGAAGTAAGGCCTCTCACCGCCCCACCTTTACAATTGCGCCGTAAAGCAAAGGAAACAAACCCGAAGCTATGAGTGCGCCGATAGGGATTTACATATTACCCGACCTTCCGATACATTTACAAAAAGGAAATCACCGGAAGTACAGGAACCGATGCTGCACTTTTGAAGCGTCTCCTGATTTGATTTAGGACAGCTTTCAAGCTTAGGGAAAAATGCATAGTTTTACGGCCTTTCGGTATATTCAGTTGTACCGGCCTTTACAAACCCCCGGAAATCATAATTTATGATTTTTGTGAATCGCTTATTTTGCAGAAATCATTTAAGACTTAATCTGTTTATTCTAAGTGAGCATGGACTATTTTGTAATTACGAGCATCTTGGTATTCCTTTCGGCCTTGTTCGGTTACCTTAATGCGCGCTTCATTAAATTGCCTACGACCATTGGGCTTACTTTAATAACCATCCTTTTTACCATAGCGGTATTTGCACTGAGTTATATTGATGACACTTTGTTGTCCGCAGAGCGGTTCATCATTTCACATATCGATTTCAGAGTAGTGCTCTTGGATATCATGCTCAGTTTCCTTCTGTTCGCCGGGGCATTACATACGGATGTGCAAAAGCTAAAGGAACAGCGTTGGCCTGTATTGGTTTTTGCCACTTTTGGCGTCCTGGTTTCTACATTTTTAATAGGAACCGCAGTCTATTTCCTGTTTATGGGGCTTGGGCTAGGTATCCCCTTCATCTATTGCCTACTTTTCGGGGCATTAATTTCGCCTACCGATCCCATTGCGGTACTGGGCATCCTAAAAAAAGCAGGAGCTCCAAAAAAACTGGAGATCAAGATTGTAGGCGAATCCCTGTTTAACGATGGCGTGGGGGTCGTTATTTTTTTAACTATATTCGGTTTGGCCAGTGGTACCGGGGAAGGATTTTCCATTACCGGAATCCTAGAGCTATTTGTTGTGGAAGTTTTTGGGGGATTATTGCTGGGCACCTTCTTGGGATGGCTCACCTACCGGCTCATGAAAACCATTGACGATTATAATATTGAGGTAATCCTTACCCTCGCGGCCGTTATGAGCGGTACTGTTCTGGCACAATACCTACATGTCTCGGCTCCATTGGCCATGGTGGTGGCGGGTCTGATCATTGGGGGAAACAGGACCCGGGAGGCTGCCATGAGCAAATTGACAGAAGCGTATGTGGACAAGTTTTGGGAGCTTATAGATATTTTGTTGAACATGCTTTTATTTGTACTTATTGGGATGGAGATTCTAGTGTTGGACCTTAAGACCGATTATATCATTGCCGGGTTACTGGTGATTCCTATCGCCCTTATTTGTCGTTATTTATCTCTAGTTGTACCGGTAAACCTGTTCCGGAAAAAACTGGATTTTGTACCCAATACCAGCCTAATCATGACTTGGGGCGGGCTTCGTGGGGCAATTTCCATTGCACTGGCCTTGGGACTTACCCAGGCTATGGAAAGAGACCTGTTTCTGGTGGTTACCTATATTGTCGTAATTTTTTCCATCATTATTCAGGGGCTCACTGTTGAAAAATTGATACAACGCCTTAAATTGAAATAAAACATAACCATGCCACACCAAACGAATACCATTACCAAAAGGACAGGAATTCTGGGTTTTGTACTATGCCTCCTAGGGTGCTTGGCCTTTTCCCAGACCAAGGAAACCTATACCATTGGAATGATGGTGGATTCCAAAACACAGGAGACCCAAGAATTGTTGGTGCAGCTACAGGATGAAATAAAGGCCGTGGTAGGCGAAGATGCCATAATTCGTTTTCCTTCGGAATATTTTTTGATCCACAATTTTGATGTGTCCTTGGCACGCAAGAATTATCAGATTCTCCTTGACGGCCCCACGGATATCATTATTGCCATTGGGGCCGCGAGCAACCAGGTGCTCCAAGAGCAGACCGTGCATGGCAAACCCACCATAATTTTCGGTTCCGTTAATATGGATATGACGGCCCTGGACTTGGAAAAGAAAACCTCAGGAATTGAAAACTTCACTTATTTGACCGGGGTACAGTCTTTTCAAAAAGACCTGGAGACCTTAAAGGAACTATCGGATTTTGGTAGTGTAGGGATTGCTATTGAAGCTCCTATAGCGGCCGAACTACCGTTGGAAAAAACCTTTGACCGGTTAACCACGGCCATGGGGGTAACCTATCGTTTAATCCCATTTGATTCGGTGGAGGACATAAAGGCAAATCTTGAAGGGGTGGATGCCCTTTACCTTGCTGGCGGCTTTTTTCTTAATGATGCGGAAATAAGGGATTTGAGCCAAACGCTGATCAACAAGGGGCTTGCTTCCTTTACTAGCACTACCCCAAGGGACGTGGAACTGGGCATTATGGGCACCAATAACGGAGATGACAATCTAGACCAAATATTTAGGAGAGTGGCCCTCACTATAGAGGCCTATGTAAACGGCAGTCCCTTGTCCGGGCAAAATGTGTTTATCGATTTTGACCAGAGACTCACGGCCAACTTTAATACCATGCAAAAACTGGGCATACCTATCCGGTATAGTCTTATGGCCCGAACCGATTTTGTAGGAGAGTTTAAAAATCAACTTTCCGAAAAAACCTATTCCTTGTTGGATATCATCAATGACAACTTTGAGCAGAACCTTTCGCTCCAATCCCAGTTTAAGGATGTGGAATTGACCCAACAGGACGTAAAGACCGCGAAGAGCAATTATTATCCGGACATTACGGCCAATGCTTCCTTTACCAATATTGATGAGCGGGTTGCCGTTGCCCCCTTGCAACCGGAGTTTTCCACGGACGGTAACATACAATTGAACCAGACCCTGTATTCCGAGGCGGCCAGTGCCAATATTTCCGTACAGAAAAATCTCCAAAAAGCGCAGGAGGCCAATTTTAATGCGGCCCAACTGGACGCGGTCCTAGAGTCCTCCAACCTGTATTTCAACGCCCTGGTAAGCAAGGTAAACGTACAGATCCAGACCCAGAACCTACAGCTGACCAAAGAAAACCTTAGGTTGGCCCGGCAAAATTATGAGGCCGGGCAATCCGGAAAATCGGACATGCTTCGGTTCCAAAGTCAAATTGCCCAAAACACCCAGAGCGTAGTAGAGGCCATAAACCAAATGCAACAATCCTTTATAGCCATCAACCAACTATTGAACAACCCCATAGACTTTGAATTGGATGTGGTAAATGCGCAATTGGGCCAAGGTGTTTTTGCGGAATACAATTACGAGGAGTTGGCCGAGATATTGGACAACCCCCTTTTAATGGAACCTTTTATTGCCTTTTTGATACAAGAGGCCAAGGACAACTCCCCGGAATTGGAATCGTTGGACTATAATTTAAAAGCCGTGGAACGCAACTTCAAATTAAACTCCTATGGCCGTTTGATCCCTACCGTGGCCTTACAGGGGAATTACAACCAGAACTTTAACCAATGGGGGGCGGGCAGTCTGGATCTAGATCCCGCGGACAATTATAATATAGGGGTCAATATCTCCCTCCCCATATTTAATCAATTTCGGAACAACATTAATAAACAGACGGCCAAGATCCAACAAGAACAGCTGGAAATTAATGTGGAGAATACCGAGCTTGCCTTGGAGGCCAATGTAAGCAATGCGGTACTTAACATTGTAAACCAAATTTCCAACATTACCCTCTCCGAGGTAGCTGCCAATGCCGCCAAGGAATCTTTGGACTTGGTACAAAGTTCCTATTCCGAAGGGGCTGTAAGTATTATCCAGTTGATCGATGCCCAGACCAATTACCTTCAGGCCCAATTGGGACAAGCCAATGCCACCTACAACTTTTTATTGAACACCATACAGTTGGAGCGTTTTATGGGCTATAATTTTTTACTGCATACCGAGGCGGAAAACAATGCCTTTAGACAACGATTTACCGAATTTTTAGATGCCAATTATGACGAATAAAATTAATTTCCAAAACATGGGACCGTATCGACTACTTAAAAAATCCGCTCTATTTTCTGCCTTGGGGGCACTATTGGCCTGTTCCGGGAAAAAAGAGGTCAAGGAAGAGTTTGTAAGGCCCGTGGAATACATTGAGGTTTCCTATGGGCAAGGAGGAAAGGAGCGTACCTTTAGCGGCACCGCCAGAACGGAAAAAATAGTCAACCTTAGTTTTCGGAATACCGGGATTTTGATGCAATTGGACATCCGGCTAGGACAAACGGTGAAGAAAGGGCAGTTATTGGGAAAATTGGACAATGTAGAATCCCGGCTCAACTATGAACGTGCCGTTTCCTCCTTGAACAGTGCAGAATCCCAAATGAATACCGCCAAACTTTCGTTGGATCGGTTTAGGGTTCTATACGAAAAAGGAAGTGCCTCACTAACGGATTTTGAGTCGGCTAAGAACTCCTACAAAAATGCACAGCAAAGTTATGAATCGGCCAAGCGAAGCGTTTCCATTCAAAGGGAACAAATCAATTATGGTTATTTGTACGCCCCAGAAGATGGGGTGATTACCTCGGTAACGGCGGAAGTGGATGAAAATGTAAGTCCCGGTCAAACCGTGGCCGTGCTCAACGCAGGTACGGAAATGGAAATAGCCCTTGGCCTTCCGGAGAGTATCATCAACGAGGTACATTTGGGCATGCCCGTAAACGTTACCCTCTCCTCCGTTGCTGATAAAACGTTCCAGGGAAAGGTAACCGAACTTTCCCCTGCCGTGGATACCAATACCGCCACCTATCCCGCCCGGATAAAACTGAACGGGACATCCGAGGAGATAAAAACGGGTATGGCGGCCAACGTTACTTTTGAATTGGACGAAAACAAACAACAACGCCAAGCTCTGCGTATTCCCGCCCAGGCCGTTGGAGAGGACAGTTCGGGCAGATTTGTTTTTTTAATAGTGGATGAGGGTGAAAAATCCATGGTAAAAAAGAACCCGATAAAAATAAGGGGGCTAAACTCTGAAGGTTTTGAAATCGTACAAGGATTAAAGGAAGGACAAAAAATTGCCACCGCCGGGTTGCAGACCCTCTTGGACGGGCAGTTCGTCTCTTTGCAGTAATGCCATGATATCCCAAAAAAATAACCAATGAACCTTACCCAATTTTCGATAAACAAAAACAGGATTACCTTTACCGTTCTCGGCACCATTATGTTGCTCGGGATAACCCTGTATCAATCATTGCCCAGGGACAGCATGCCTCCCTATACTGTAAGGGTAGCCACGGTGGTTTCCTTTTTTCCCGGGGCCAGCCCGGAACGCGTAGAGCTCCTGGTGACGGACAAAATAGAAAAAGTGGCCCAGGAACTCCCGGAGCTCAAGGAGGTAGCCAGCACCTCAAGAACGGAGCTGTCCGTAGTATCCATAACGTTAAAGGACGAAGTGGCCCCCGAGGATATGCAGGGGGTTTGGGATCGTTTACGAAGAAAGCTAAATACAGTTGAAGGCTTGCCCGAGGGGATCCGGCCCGATCTTAAGGACGATGGCATAGGAGATGTTTTCGGTATTGTAGTGGGGATAACCTCGGATGGTTTTTCGTATTCCAAAATGAAGGAATATGTGGACGATATCAAGGACGATCTGATCAAGCTGCCCGATGCCGCTAAAGTAGAGATAGGTGGCGAACAGGACGAACGTATCTTTGTAGAGTTTGACAACGCCAGGCTCAAGGAATACGGTCTTTCGGCAAGCAAGCTTCAAAATATCATCACTTCCACCAATATCTTGAGCAGTGGTGGCCAGATCAACCTTAATGATGAACGTATCATCCTAGAACCTACGGGCAATTTCAATTCCCTGGAGGATATCAGGGAAACCTTGATCCCGGTGGGCGCCAATGGAGGGCAATTATTACCCCTTGGAGACATTACCACCATTACCCAATCCTATATAGATCCTCCAAAACAAAAGGTTCGGGTAAATGGAAAAGATGCCATATCCCTTCATATCAACCTTAAAGAAGGATCCAATGTAATACAGTTGGGCGAGGATGTGGACAAGGTACTTGGCCAATGGCGGCAAAAACTCCCTGTGGGATTGGAATTGGGACGGTTATCCTCCTTGGACACCTATATTGACACCAAAATCAGTGATTTTGTGGTAAACCTGTTACAATCCATCAGTATTGTGCTAGTGGTGATGTTGGTATTCCTGGGATTGCGCTCCGGCACCATTATCGCCAGTCTTATCCCCATTGTTGTAGTGATGACCCTTATGCTCATGGGGCTCATAAACATGGGACTTAACCAAGTAACCCTTGCCGCACTTATCATGGCTTTGGGAATGATGGTAGATAACGCTATTGTAGTGGCAGAGACCATAATGGTAAAGCTGGAACAGGGTATTCCCAAAAAACAGGCGGCCATTGATGCCTGCTCCGAGCTCTTTACGCCCCTATTGATTTCAACACTGACTACCTCTGCCGCCTTTTTATCCTTTTATTTGGCAGAATCCACCATGGGGGACATTGTAGGGCCCATCTTTGTGGTCATATCCCTTGCCTTGCTTTCCTCTTGGATCATTGCCCTTACGGTAATTACTTTATTCTGCTATTTGTTTTTAAAGATTACACCTAAATCGGAAAAAAAGGAAAGCTATATAGATCGGATCATCAATACGCTTAAAGGGTACTATAAGAACCTAATTTTAAGAGCACTTTCCCATAAATGGGTGGTTCTCATAGGTATATTCGTAGCCTTTTTTCTTTCCCTTTATGGCTTTACCAAGGTGGCGTTCGTCTTCTTCCCGGATAGTGACCGTAACATGATAACCATAGACATTAACCTACCTTTAGGCACTAAAATTGAGACCACTTCCCATGTGGTCCTGGATATTGAAAAGTATATTGCGGATTCCCTACAAGTTAATGCACAGCGGCCCGATGGTATTGTGGATTGGTCTTCCTATATTGGCGAAGGCCCGGAATCCTATGATCTGGGATATTCCCCGGACGAGGCCAATTCCAGCTATGCGCATATATTGGTAAACACCTCCAATTTTGTGTTCAACAACGAGATGGTCGGGAAGTTGGACAACTACTGCTTTCAACACTTTCCCAATGCGGATATCAAGGTAGGGTTGTTAGGTTCCGGAGGGGGTGGAGTCCCTATAGAGGTAAAGGTTTCAGGTCCAGATCCGGATCTTCTTTCGAACATTTCCGGCACTATTAAAAACCGGCTTACACAGGTAAGCGGCACCAAAAACGTAAAGGACGACTGGGGTCCAAAAAGTAAAAAGTTCGTAATAAACATCGACCAGAACAGGGCACAGACGGCAGGGGTATCCAACCAGGACATCGCCACCTCCCTACAAACCGTTTTAGACGGCTTCCAAACCGGGGAATATCGGGAAGACGATAAATCCATACCCATCATTATGCGTAGTGATGCCAGCCAGCAGCAAAGTCTGGAATCCTTGGAGACCCTAAATGTCTATGCACAATCTTCCGGGAAAAGCATCCCTTTGCTACAGGTAGCCAGTATTGTTCCGCAATGGCAATATAGCAAGATCAAACGTTTGGATATCTACAGAACAGTGGTGGTTTCCAGTGAACTTAGGGAAGGGGCAAACGCATCCGCCATTACCTCGGAAATAAAACCTTGGTTGGAGGAACAACAAAAGGAGTGGGGCACCGGGTATAGTTACAAATTTGGCGGGGATGCCGAAAATACTGCGGAGAACATGGGGGCAGTAATCAAGTACCTGCCGCTTTCCGGTTTTATCATTCTGCTTTTATTGATTATCCAATTTAACTCTTTCCGTAAAATGGCCATGGTATGTTTAACCATTCCATTGGCCATAATAGGCGTGGTCATTGGTCTCTTGGTCTTTCAAGAGCCATTTGGTTTTATGCCCTTCCTTGGGGTAATTTCCCTGGCCGGTATTGTCATCAACAATGCCATAGTATTGATCGATCGGATGGAAATAGAGCAACAGGTGTTGCAAAGAGCGGAAAAGGATGCAGTGATTATGGCCTGTTTACAGCGCTTCCGCCCTATACTTTTGGCCACTTTCACAACCGTTTTGGGCTTGGTCCCGTTGTATTTGAGCGGCGGGGAAATGTGGGAAGGAATGGCGGTGAGTATTATGGTGGGATTGCTTTTCGGCACCGTCATTACCCTGATTTTTATTCCCACTTTCTATAGTGCAGTGTACAAAGTGAACTATAAGGATTACGAGTTTGACCCTGCGTTGATGGAAGACTAGTGTTATGTCAAGTTTCAGGTAATACCTATTTTTCCGTAATGAAAGATAAACTATATCCCATTCGGTTCCAGTTGTTCCTTTTCAGCCAACTGGCCATACTTTTCGGTGCGCTAATTTTCCCAAGGGCCCTTTTCGCCAATGTTCTGGATCCCATTCTTTTTCTGATGAATCTTCTGGTGGGGATGCTTTTACTGTCCAAACGGCCAAAACTCCAATGGGTCGGTGGTTCTCTATTGGTTCTCAACGGTATCGTTTTTATGATGGCAACCGTGCTAAAGGATTATACCAGATTATTTGATTTTGTACGGATGGGAAGTTATTTTTTGTTTTATCTGATGGTATCCTTGGAAATAATGCGACAAATATGGCATACCGAACAGGTAAACAAAAACGTAACCTTTGAAAGAACGAAACGACCGTTATTTTAGTTTTTCCAATTTTACCGGCCGTGCCTTTGGTTTACAA